>JAFGHZ010000043.1 GCA_016929875.1 Dehalococcoidales bacterium | reverse complement strand
GGTGTAACCAGTACCCTTGATAAACTGCGGGTTAACGAATTGAAATTTGCCGTCCTGTACGATGTAAATACCCGCAGGAGAATTAAGAGCGATATTCTCTAATAATCCTTCTGCCTTTTTACGTTCGGTAATATCGCGGGCGATGCTGAGGATGCATTCTTTGTTCTTCCACCTGAAAACGCGTGCGTGTATCTCGAGAGGGAGAACCGTTTTATCTTTGCGGAGATGTATTGTCTCGTAGATAGTTGTGTCTTGGTGTCCTGCTTGTCCCCCTTCAGGTTTAATGAGACGTCTATAATCGCTGATACCCAGATTGTTCAGGTTTATACTGAGTAATTCGTCTCTGGTGTAACCGTGTGCCTGGCAGGCTGTCTTGTTAACATAGAGTAGTTTGCCGTTGAAATCGTGTACGAATATGGAATCGGTACTGGCGTCCAACAGTTCATTCTGGCTCTGCATTTCACCCTTTGTTTTTTCGCGGTTGGTAAGGTCTCTGATGTAGACAACTCTGATTTTTTTGCCTTCATGGATGATGTCTCTGCCATGGACTTCTGCGGGAAAACTGGTGCCGTCTTTCCTCCGGAGTTCTATTTCGTAAGGTTTGTCATATTTTTTTTGCATTCTGTCCAATGCCAGTTTTAGGAACTCCGCCGGGATAAAATCAGTTAGCGGACAGCCGCGGATTTCGGATGGTTCACACCCCGCCATTTTAGCGCCGGCTTCATTAACTTCGATAATGTTTAGCCCGTCATGGATGAAAATCCCTTCGGAACTGGTTTCGGAAAGGGTATGGAACCCCTCCTCAATTTCTTGCAGCAATTTCTCTAAATCTTGCCGGCTTTTTGTGCGTTTCGATAGCATAGTGCCGACAATCAGGGATGCAATGAATACAACAATGAATGTGGAGAGAATAATGGTAATCTCTTTATAACCGAGACCTGCAGGCTGATTTAGTTGTCGGGTTAATAATATAACGGCAGTAGAGCAAATTGCCCAAACCAACAGCCCGATTATGACCGTATAAATAATGGTTCTACGCCTGGTTTCCACTACCCCGCCTCCTGCGTGTTGAAGTCGTCCTTCAAGGATGATGTCATCCGCTGCCCCGGCTCTATTGGAGGGGGATTTCTACTTGATTACTTCAGCAATAGTTTTCCCCATTTGTAGTTTTGGCATTATTCTAGGCTTGATGAAATACTATTGTCAAGGGCGATAGCGGGGCGTCGTTACCTGTTTAATTAAAGAGTAGGGTATGCCTGTATTCTCTAGGAGGTCTTTCCCAAGGAGGTAGAAAAAATTTGAGGTTTGGGGAATTATATCTACCCAAACCTCAAAAAGATACCCATTTGTCTTGGAAGCCTATTGGGGTTTGCCCTTTTTGGCTTCTTCCAGTAACCTTTCCAGACGGTCGTTGTTACCGGCGACGATAAGATTGTCACCGTCCTTTATTATTTCCTGTTGGCTGGGAGTAACGATAATTTCCTTCTCGCGTTGAATGAGTAAAACTGCTACTTCCCATTTGCCTTTCGGCCCGAACCCGAGTTCTGAGAGTTTCCCCCCGATGAGATAGGGCGGTGCTTCCAACCGTGCCACTCCGTAACCGTGCACCAACGGCATATAATACGAAACATCCATTAGAGTTACGACATGGGCCACGCGTTCTCCCATTTCCTGCTCGGGGTAAACCACTCTATCGGCGCCTATTTTCTCGAGAATACTCCCGTGCAAGTTATTGTCGGCCCGTGTGATTACCTGCGGTACGCCTAGCTTTTTGAGAAGAATAGTCGAGAGAACGCTATTCTCGATTGAGGAACCTATAGCTACGATGGCGATATCGAAATTTCCGATGCCTAATTCTCTGAGCAGGTTCTCGTTAGTACCGTCTGCCTGAATCGAGTGGGTAATCTCTGAAGCCATTCCCTGGACGATTTTTTCGTCGGTATCGATCGCCAGGACATCATGGCCGATGCCGTGTAAAGTCTTGGCGATGCTGCGGCCGAATCGACCCAGACCGATGACGATAATTTGCTTTTTCATAGTTGCCTCCTAACCAATCCTTATGGTTTCTTGCGGGTAGTTGAAGTCGGTAGTCTGCTGGTGTTGTGCCAGCGATAATACCAGTGCCAGCGGCCCGACCCTTCCGACGAACATCATTATTGTAATGAGTACCTTTCCGATAATAGATAAACCGGGGGTAATACCTGTCGATAGACCGACAGTGCCGAAGGCGGAAAATGTCTCGAAAAGTAACTGGAGGAAAGAGAAATTTTCTGTGATGGTAAGCAGGAAGACGACGATTGATATCAGTCCTATCGATAACATTACCAGTGTCAGGGCTCTATATATCTGTTGCGTGGTGAATTCTCTGCCGAAGGCACCGGCTTTCTCCTTGCCTTGAATAGTACTGATTAAAGTGGCGACAAGCATACCGAAGGTATTGACTTTAATACCGCCGGCGGTAGAACCCGAGGCTCCGCCGATGAACATCAGTAGCATTGTGAAGAACAGCGAGTAAACGGCGAAGCTCCCGATGTTGAGAGTGGCGAAACCGGCTGTACGCGGAGTTACCGAATGGAAAAAGGCATTCAATATCTTTTGGGCCCAGGGCATAGAGCCTAGCGTCGCCGGGTTGTTCATTTCGGTCAGGAGGATGAGTATGGTGCCTACTGCGATGAGGCAAAGTGTAGTCGTGATGACTAATTTGCTATCCAATGAAAAACGACTGAATCTTCTGGACCTGGCGATATCGGCAATTACCAGATAACTGATTCCTCCTAAAGTTATAAGTGCGACGGTGGTCAGTATTAACAACACATTACTCTGATACCCGGTCATGCTCTGGAAATTGCCAAAAAGGTCGAACCCTGCGTTATTGAATGCCGATACGGATTGAAAAATCGATTTCCATACAGCTACTCCCGGAGTGTAAGTTGTGGAAATGCTGATGTATATCAATGCGGCACCGATTATTTCCACGATGATACTGAAAGTGGCAATTTGTTTGACGATTCTTACGACCCCGCCGAGCTTGGCTATTCCCATGGATTCTCTTATCAGGAATCTTTCCCGCAGGCCTATCTTCCGTCCCATGGCAACGAGGAAAAGAGTAGCCATCGTCATAAATCCTAATCCGCCGATCTGTATCAATATCAAGAGTACTACCTCGCCGAACGGGCTCCAATAGTCGGCGGTATCGACTACCGTGAGACCGGTGACACAGGTTGCCGATGTGGCGGTAAACAGGACATCTACCGGATTAGTTACCTGTCCCGATTCGGTAGAGATGGGTAACGTAAGCAGAAATGCCCCGATCACTATTATTGCGGCAAACCCCCAGATGAGTATGGATGTAGAGATGCCTCGAGTCTTCGGACGGTCGATTGTCGTCGGCATAATCTGCCACGAGATAACCCTCGGAACGCGAAAAGTTCTATCTCCGGGTTTAAAGAATCGTCTCCCCGATATGAGTTTTGGATCCGGTGTATTTTTCGGTTTCAATTTATCCATTGTATATCATGATAATCGTACTATCCGTTATTATAAGACCAATCGGACATAATGTATAGTGATCTGTTTATCGAAGGGGTAAAAAGAAAATAGGTATTCTTCACATGGAAGAATACCTATTTTCTACACAGGAAATCTACTGGTATATTACTTGCCGATTCGGAACATTTTTGTGCCGCAAGTCGGGCAGACGCCCTGGGTTGCTGGCTTGCCGTTCTTCATCGTGATGGCTTTGGCGTTCTTCATTTCCTTCTTGGCGCGACACTTAACACAATAAGCCTGCATTCGGTTCATCCTCCTTTGTGCTATTTGTGTGAATCATAAATCATTCAGGCACGCTTGTCAATAGGTTTTGAATATTTTTTGTGCCTATTTCAAAAAATATTTGAATTTGTCTAGGCTCGAGGGAGTACTATTTGGCTAAAATATGTTAATATCTATAGCGAAATTGTCCTCTTCTTGAGAATGAAACATGCTCAAAAAGCAAAAAAGAACCTCCGGGGATTTCACTGAAGCAGAAGTCGCACAGCATTGGGACGATAATGCCGATTTATGGGCAGAACACGTCCGTCAAGGCTGGGATTCCTACCGCGAACACCTTAACAATCCCGCCTTCCTCAAGTTTATCGGCAATCTCAAAGGCAAAACAGTGCTCGATGCCGGTTGTGGAGAAGGTTATAATACCCGTATTTTCGCTCGTATGGGCGCCAGGATGACCGGTGTCGATGTTTCTCTTAGAATGATTGAACACGCCAGTCGGGAAGAGCAGCGGGAATCTCTGGGCATACGTTATGAAACGGCATCGTTTGCCGATTTATCAGGTTTTGACGGAGAGTCTTTTGATGCGGTGGTATCGACAATGGCGTTGATGGACGGCCCCGATTATGAAAAGGCAATCGCGGAAATTTACCGGGTGCTTCGTAAAAACAGCGATTTCTTTTTCAGTATCTCCCATCCTTGTTTTATGACTGAAGGTTTTGGATGGGTAACAGACAGAGAGAACAAACAGCTACTGACCGTAGGAGGATATTTCGGTAAGAGACACTGGATGGAGTGCTGGCGGTTTTCGCAGATACCTGAGGAAATACGTAAGGACCTGCCCTTATTTGCTATTCCGCGTTTTCCGAGAACTCTGTCGGAATATATCAATCCGCTCCTCCAGACAGGATTTATGTTGAAAAAGATATCTGAACCAAGGCCTTCGGAAAGCGATTGCCGAAAGTATCCTTATTTGAGAAAATGGCGGGATTCGGGCGCTATTTTTCTGCACGTGCATTGCGTGAAAGTATAGGATAGAGACTTGTCATGAAGTCAGGGGATATCGTTATCAGGAAATTCCGCATGAGCGATTATGAAGATGTCCTGAAGCTCTGGGATGAGGCAGGGATTCATTACAGGCCAAACGGGAGAGAAAGTCGCCAGCGGATTGAGAAGGAAATGAAAGCGAGACAGGCTATCTTTTTGGTAGCCGAGTCGCAAAATAGAATTGTGGGTGTTGTTTTCGGGACTCAGGATGGCCGCAGGGGATGGATAAACAGGCTCGCCGTAGCAAAGGAATTCCGCAGACAGGGTATTGCACGTAAATTAGTCATGGCGGTGGAAAACAAATGCACCGAGTTGGGTATTGAAATAACGGCCTGTCTCATAGAAAAGGAAAATGCAGCGTCTAAGAAGTTTTTTGCACGTCTTGGATATGGAAGTTATCCCGTCGAGTATTACTCGAAACGGAGAAGTCCGGGGTCATAACGAATTGAGTGAGGAATCGGAAATTGGGTTTCTCTCCTGAATATTACGAACGTTATGCAGCGGTTCTGAACACAGCACTCTCGAAGGTTGCTATGTACCGGCCATGGAAATCCTTGGACCCGGGGCCGGAATATCCTGTAGATGTTCGTTTTGCCGCTATGCCGGTACTCATCAAAAAAGATATCCGCGACAATTTTCCGCATGGTGTGTTGCCGTCGGATATGGATATCGAACGGGGGTTAGCCAGCGGCGAAATTCAACTGGCAGAAACCAGCGGTACTACCGACGACCGGATAACCAATATCTGGGACCAGAAGTGGTGGGATGCCTCGGAAAGGGCATCGTGGCAGCTTAATTCGTATATGTCCGAAATAGCAACGGGAGACCATCACGAAGCGATTCTGGTCAATCCCCGAAATGTGGGGGTTATTTCGGATGATGCGGATTTGCCGATGGAGAAGCGTCGATTGTCGCGTTTTCTTTACCTTAATGAAAAGACCGACCCTACCCGGTGGACTTCCGCCTATATGGACCGTATGATTCAGGATTTGAATATCTTCCAGCCGGTCGTTCTGGAGGCAAATCCGTCATATCTTGCCCGTCTTTGCCGTTATATCGCCGATAAAAACAGAGCGGTTTTCCAGCCGGGTGCCATAGTTTTTACGTATGAATACCCGACTATTCACCATTACCACCAGATTCGCCGTATCTTCAGTAAAGTGCCTCTTATCAGCTCTTACGGTACTACCGAGACCGGCTACGTATTTATGCAATGCGAAAAAGGGAAGTGGCACCAGAATAGCGAGTTCTGTCGCGTGGACTTTCAGCCCTTCTTGAAGGAACACGGCGGTCCGTTCCTGGGCAGGATTCTAGTTACCATTCTTGATAATCCCTGGAACTATCTGGTGCGGTTTGCTACCGGGGATATCGTCCGCCTGGAAGAAACTGGTAAATG
Source organism: Dehalococcoidales bacterium (assembly GCA_016929875.1). Lineage (GTDB taxonomy): Bacteria > Chloroflexota > Dehalococcoidia > Dehalococcoidales > Fen-1064 > Fen-1064. The sequence goes on along the minus strand of JAFGHZ010000043.1, from coordinate 4,933 downwards.
CCCTTGCGGCAGAAGCTCGGGATTGGTCCTATCGTCTATCGAGGGGCGGAAGGTGAACCTGACCCTGACCTGTGATGGCAGGCTGGTAACTTTATTCGAGCTGGATAGTATTATGGGTAAGCTGAAAGACATCGATATGTATAAACTAATTCAGACGGACAAGAACCATTATGAACTGTATCTTGTGAGCCGCAGTACCATGCTTGAAAATATGACCGAAGCTGCCATTATGGGGCTGAAGAAGCTTTACGGACAGGAAGCTGATATTACGGTGGCGTATCAGTCCGATATCGCCCCGGAGAACTCCGGGAAATATCTGGTTTCGGAAGCGTTATTCCCGATTGACCTGGATAACTATCTGGATAAGCAGCGCATTTAGGTTGGGGGATGCTACTTATGGATAATCGGAAACCGGTTTATCTTTTTGCAGGTGGGAGGGGGCGGGGGTTTTCACAGACCTTTGCCGGCGTAAGGAGCTTTATTAGAAGCATCGGCAAAGCAAAACCGGATATTGCCTATGTGGGCGTTGCCAGCATGGAAGATGGCGGGATGTTTTATTTTATGAGTTCGTCTCTTATAAAGATAGGTTGCAATTGCCGTTTGAACAGAGTTTTGCTCTCAGGAGAAAATGCCGACCTCGGTAAAGCACGTAAAATGTTGCAGTCGACGGACGCAATTTTCATGAGCGGCGGTGATATGGAAGCCGGGATGCGTATACTTGAAGAGAAGGATATGGCAGTTTTTTTCAGGGAGTTATACAAAGAGGGTAAGCCTTTTTTCGGGATTTCCGCCGGAAGTATCATGCTGGCGAAAGAATGGGTCCGCTGGAGAAATCCGGATGACGATTCCACGGCTGAACTTTTTCCCTGCCTCGGAATCGCTCCGATTATCTGCGATACCCATGCCGAAGAGGACGATTGGGAAGAACTAAAGACTGCACTCCGGCTTAAGGGAGACGGGACGGTCGGATACGGCATCCCTTCCGGAGCGTACCTGAAGGTTTGTCCCGACGGTGAATTGGAGGCGGGAGGCGGTCCCGTTGTGCGGTATATTGTGCAGGATGGGAAGATAGAACGCCGGCCGGACCTTTTGCCCGTTCCTTCGTGAAATTTGACTCTAACGCACTTCGCTTCATATAATTAAGAATGTATCGTTAATCGGTCCATTACCTCGGATTTATTTTAGATAGGCGCCCGATAAGAAGAATATTATGCAGACGAATGTTGCCCAGTTACTCAAGTCGCCGATAGGATCCATCAGAACGCTCGAAGTCAGTAGTACTCTGAGCTATGATGATAAACAGATTCCTGTCAAAGGCGAGATTACTTTGACGCGTACCCATCGGAGTATTCTGGCGCAGGGTACATTAACCGCGTCGGTCAGGATGACCTGTAGCCGTTGTTTGAAACCGTTTGGCAGTAAAATCCGGTTGAATGTGCAGGAAGAATATTTCCCGACCATCGATATTGTGACCGGGGAAAAAATGTCTTCACCCGAAGAAGAGGGTAGTTTTACTATCGATGAGCATCACGTTCTTGACTTGACGGAAGCAATACGGCAATATATTGTAATGGCACTCCCGATGAAGCCGTTATGCAGGGAAAATTGTGCGGGCTTGTGTTCCATCTGCGGTAAAGATTTGAACGAGGGAGATTGCGGCTGTCGGGAAACAGAGACCGACCCCCGCTGGGCTGAATTATTAAAACTTAAGAAATCGAAGCGAAAATAACGATAAATCGTAATAAAAGGAAGAAATAAAGATGGCACCACTACCTAAGCGGAAATATGCCAAGGCGAGACAGGGTAAACGGCGTGCCCACCTCGGATTGAAGGCCACTGCTGTTGTCGAGTGTCCGCAGTGTCATAGCCCCAAGTTACCCCACCATGTTTGCAAGACCTGCGGTAGCTATGACGGCAAAGAAGTTATCAAAATAAAGAGCCCCAAACCTAAGAAAGCCTCTTAAGGAAGTATGAGCTGTGCTGAAGACAGCGATTTGCGACCTTTTTGGTATCGAATACCCGATAATTCAGGGTGGGATGGGTCATATCAGTACTGCCGAGCTTGTCTCGGCAGTTTCTAATGCAGGCGCTCTGGGGATTATCGCGAGCGGTTTTTATCCCGCTGCGTGGGTCAGGGAACAAATCCGCCTTACCAGGCAAAAAACCGATGCACCTTTCGGCGTCAATATCCCGATGATTTCGCCCCGCGTTAAGGAAGTAGTCGCAGTAGTTTTGGAGGAGAAGGTACCTGTCGTTGCGACCGGTGCCGGTAACCCTCAGGAATATATCGCCTCATTCAAGAAAGCCGGGATAAAGGTCGTTCCCGTGGTTGCTACCGTTTCCGCTGCCAGGCGTATGGCAAAAGCCGGCGTTGATGCTATTGTTGCCGAAGGTATGGAATCCGGCGGACATATCGGCGAGACGACTACGATGGCACTTGTCCCTCAGGTGGTAGATGCGGTAGATATCCCCGTAATTGCCGCCGGCGGTTTTGCCGATGGCAGGGGGCTTGCCGCCGCACTGGCACTCGGCGCTCAGGGTATTCAGATGGGAACGCGTTTTGTCTGCAGTACCGAATGCATCGCCCATCCTGCCTATAAACAAAAAATTCTGGAAGCCAACGACCACAGCACTGTTGTCACCGGACGTCCTACGGGTTTGCCGCTGCGCTGTTTTCAGAACAATCTTACGGAACAATTTCTCGCGTTGGAATCCGCCGGTGCTCCTCCGGAGGTCATGGAACAGCTGGGACGTGGCAAGATGTTCAAGGGCGTCATCGAGGGGGATGTGGAAGAAGGTACTCTCCCGGCGGGGCAGATTGCCGGAATGATAAAGGATATTAAGCCCGTCAAAGAGATTATCGAGGGGATTATTTCCGAAGCAGAGAAGGTCATCGGCGGTCTTAGAAATTTCGGAGCAGGGGAGAAATAGTGTCCGATTCGAAGCGGTCCGCTTACGTCTTTCCCGGCCAGGGTTCTCAATCGGTCGGTATGGGTAAAGACCTTTACGATAGTTTCGATTCCGTCAAGTCGCTTTTCAAGCAAGCCGACGAGGCGGTGAACTTTCCCGTTTCTAAAATGTGCTTCGAAGGTCCCGAGGACGAACTGCGCAAGACGATAAATGCACAGCCCGCGCTGGTAACGGTCAGTATCGCCTGTCTCAAGGCGGCGCAGGAAGTCGCCGGTGCAGCATTGCCTGCGGCATCGTTTATGGCGGGGCACAGCCTCGGGGAATATACGGCATTGGCTGCCGCCGGCGTACTGGATTTCGGCACGGCGGTTTTCCTGGCGCGCGAGAGGGGACGGTTGATGTACGAAGCCGGATCGAAACAGCCCGGCACGATGATGGCCGTTATCGGCTTGGAAGAGGCAGTGTTGTCCGAGATCTGCCGGCAGACGGATACCGTAATTGCCAATATCAATTGTCCCGGCCAGCTGGTCATCAGCGGTACCACCGAAAATATCGCTAAAGCCGGCGAACTGGCTAAGGAGAGAGGGGCGATACGGGCTATTCCCCTTCAGGTAAGCGGTGCTTTCCATTCTCCCTCGATGCAACCTGCCGTCGAAGGTATGGCTCGGATTCTCGACAGCGTCGTTTTCAGAGACCCGGTCGTTCCCGTTATTGCCAATGTTACCGCTCAACCGCTGACTGAAGGCGGTCAATTCAAAGACGAGTTGCTCCGTCAGTTAACCAGCGGCGTTCAGTGGCAGGGCAGCGTAGAATATATGTTGCAGCAGGGGACGGCCGGATTTATCGAAATCGGCCCGGGGAAGGTACTCGCCGGACTTATCAAGCGTATCAACCGGGACGTCGAGGTTATAAATATCGGGGATGCCGCGGCAGTCAGAGCCATGAAAAACGGCTAGCGGCAATCACGTGCTATACTGAAACCATAAACTACGACGGGGGTGTCAGAATGGATTTGACCGGTAAAGTGGCCATTGTTACGGGGAGCGGCAGAGGCATCGGTAAAGCGATTGCCCTCCGGCTGGCGGAGGCGGGAGCCACCGTCGTTGTCAACGACTTCGGCGATAGTGCTCCGGCGGAGCAGACTGTTGCCGAAATCAAGCAGATGGGCCGTCAGGCGACGGCGATTACGGCGGATGTTAGCTCTGCGGCGGATGTGACGAGGCTGGTTGATACGGCAATAGCGACTTACGGCAAGGTGGATATCCTTGTCAACAATGCGGGCATCACCCGCGACCAGTTGATGATGAGAATGACGGACGAGCAGTGGGACAGCGTAATTGCTGTCGATTTGAAGAGTGTTTTCCTGTGTACCCGTGCCGTTTTGCGCTCGATGATGAAGCAGCGCTCGGGGAGAATCGTCAACATTTCCAGTGTCGTCGGGATTATGGGGAACATCGGGCAGGCGAACTATGCCTCTGCTAAAGCCGGCATCATCGGTTTTACCAAGGCGATTGCCAAAGAAGCGGCTGCGCGGGGCATTACCGCCAATGCCGTCGCCCCGGGTTTTATCGATACTCCTATGACGCAAGCTATGCCCGAGGAAGTCCGCAAGTCGATGATAGACCACATCCCGCTCGGCTGTATGGGGACGCCGAAAGATATCGCGGAGACGGTCGCATTTCTCGCCTCTGACGAAGCCCGGTATATTACCGGACAGGTCGTTCCGGTGGACGGTGGTTTCTCGCTGGGCAAAGTCTGATTGTTTTTGCGTGAATAATCCCCCCCCCGTCGTTCCCGCTTTAAGCAGGGCTGAGTTAGAGGGGTGCAACCCCTCTAAAAAATACTTCCCTTCCCTGAGGGAAGGGATAAAGGGATGGGGCATTGCAGTAATATCAGCACCGTGATTCTGAAGTGGACAATTCGATATTTTATAGAGTATTCTGGTTAAAGGGATAATAATGTCAGGCGGGCGGCGGAAAGCCAGAAGCGTAGCGCTTCAAGCACTTTATGAAATCGACTCTGT
>JAFGHZ010000042.1 GCA_016929875.1 Dehalococcoidales bacterium | reverse complement strand
TACCATCGTGCCTACGGACAGGGTCGGCTTCATACTATCGGAGATAACGGCATCCACACGGAAACCGAGCCGCCCCGACAAATAAATAAGTGCCGCTGTAACAATCAGCAACACCGCTACCACTACGGTAGTGATTTCTAATATCTTTTGTATTTTCATTTCATTCTCCCCCTTATGGGGTCAAGTATACTACTGGTTTATCATAAATTCCATTGCACCTGCAATGCGAACATAGCTCTAGCCCTCATCATAATAAAGCCTCACTTCCGAAAGTATCGGAGTATCGGCAGCCGAAGCGGTAGTCAAAGTTGCCCGCCATTGCTTGTATCTCCCTGTTCCGCTGGTAATGCTGACGGAACCCTGTGTACTCGATACAGAATAACCGACCTCGACCGACAGCCAGTCCAATCTGACCTCGACGTCTCCACTAACCGTTTGCGCCGACACCCTCACTATAAGATTCCCATTACCTAATTTGGTACCATCCCACGCCGTTGCAGAGGTCACATTGTAGTCATAGGTCGTCTCAGAACCGGTTAACGCCTGGTACTGAGCACTCGACCAGCTTGTACCGCCATCCCAGGACACGTCCACCACAATTTGCGGAGGAGACGCGGTCCCGATAGAACTGAACTGTGCCTCATAGACATAGGCACCTTGTGTCGGATTACCGGTAGAAGTATAACGTACCCGCATACCCGTTACCGTCTGTGTACTCCCGATAGAATATTCCTGATAGCTATCGATTACCAGAGTACCGGAATAGATATTGTTCCACTGGGAATTATAATAAACATCGACTTCGAGGCTGGCTATTCTGGTGCCCTGTCTGCCCGACCACACCCTGACCTTGTCGCAGGTTATAGCACTGATATAAAGTTCCAGGTAAGGCGACGTACTACTGCCGGATACACTATAGGAGGCATAATCTCCTGTATTGCCGTTATAAGCATACGCAGGATTGGTCCAGCCGTTAGCAACGTCTGAAGTCGGGCTAACCCAACTCGAGGCTGAACCGAGGGTCCCGTGCCAGGCATCGTACTTCACCTTGACCTGCGTGATGGTCTCACCGGACAGGCTGAACCCGTAAGTCCCCCAGACATTACTACCCGACGGACTCCCTGAGGTAATCGAGGCATAGCTAGAGTCGTTAGAATAGGCATTGGCAGGATCCGTCCAGGCGGAACCTGTATTCGATGAAGGGCCATTGGTGGCCGTTGCGGTCGACGAGGTAACACTCCCCACGGACGTCCAGCTTGGCGATAACGCGTCTTTGGCAAAAAGTGTATCCGATGACCTGACCTCGAAGGTAATACCCGTACCGGACGGCAAGGTATTGTCCCAGAACAAAGCATCCCAGCTCAAACCGTTTATACCGGTATCGAAGACCGCGGAAGCTATCGTACCCGATGCAGTCCTGTAGCTTATTCGCACCGGCAGGTAATCCAGGCTAATCTGTCCACCCGACCCGTAATACCATATCCTAGCCTTGAAGTTGGTATCGTTTAGAGTCGTCGGCGTCCATGTAGTGTCAGCAGTGCAGTCAATCCAGCTTACGCTGCCCGGGTCGGAACTACCCAGCGCGCCGCTCGTGTGCATACTGGGGCTCCAGTCTGTCCCGCCGTTCCACGTAACTTCTACCTGGATCTCTTCTGAACTCGCGGCGTAGGCTTCGACACCGACCTCCACCTTAGATATCAGATAACCTGTCAAATCAATGCCGTAGGTGCTGTAAGTATGGTAGAAGGTAGAACTGTCTGTCGTATAGTTGACTTCGACTGTCAGCCAGTCGAGCCTGACCTCTTCAGCAACAGTACCATTTCTATATGCCAGCGCCCTGACCAGCAATTGTCCGTTAGCCAAGTTAGCCGGTGTCCAGGTCGTCGCCGAAGTAACATCATACCATGTAGTTGTTTCGGAACTGGTCAAGACTGTATTCTGAGTGCTCGACCAGTTGCCGCCGTTGTTCCATGAAACGTCAACCCTTATCTCGTCACCAAATTCGGTATATGTAACTCTGACGACTAATGCATCCAGATTGAAAGTAGGAGCTCCGCTGAGCAACCTCGTTATTACTTTTAGCTGGAAGTTAGTATCGTTCAATAGCGCCCATGTCCAGGTCTGGTCGGCCGTAACATCGATATAGGTATAAGAACCGGGGTCGGATGTGGCTAAGTTCCCGGAAGTATGGACGCTCGACCATGACGAACCGCCATTGGCACTCGTATAAAAATCCAGCTGCTGGGTAGCAGTGGCAAAAGCTTCATACCCGATTTCCACCTTGGTAATAGGAGATGAAGTAGCGGGGTCGGTAATTCCGAATGTCGTATATATCTGGTCCTTGTTCGTAAAAATGCTGGTAGTAACTTCTATCGGCAAATAGTCGAGATATACGGTATCGGCACCACCGGATTTTACGTGAGTAACTCTTGCTTGAATCTGATTACTATTTATGTTAGCGGAAGTCCAGGTTGTCCAGCCGGTACAATCTATCCAGTTATCCGCGGGACTCCCCGTCCCCAGATTTACTGTACTGGAAGTAGCCAACCAGCTTGAGCCTCCGTTAGCCGATAACTCGAGTTTAATATCATCATTACCCGAACAATACCCGAGCACATTGACCCTCACCGAAGTAACCGTACCAGATACTGAAAACCCATAAGCACTATAAATATGAGTATGATTGTTGGTACCATCTGAAGCATAATTCGTATCATCAGCATAGGCATTTGCCGGACTGGTCCACGCGCCGGAATTAGCTGTCGGGGCGTTGGTGGTCACTGTATTAGAAGGACCGGCGGTGGCATAAGAACCATCGGAGGCATAAGCATTGGCAGGGTTAGTCCATGGGGCAGTGCCGTTAGTATTCGCGGTAGGATTCTTGCTCGTTGTCGCCGAGCCCCCTGCACTCCACGCATCATACCTTACTCGTACCTGAGTAATGTCATTGCCTGTCAAGCTGAATCCGTAGTCTCCCCAGCTATTACTCCCTGACGGTGTTCCCGAGGTAATCGAGGCATAACCCGAACCGTCGGTATAGGCATTAGCAGGATTGGTCCAGGCAGTGCCGGTATTACTCGAAGGATTGTTCGTCGCCTGTGAAATTATCGGGGCAAAAGTGGTGTACTGATTATTACTGCTATAAGCATTGCCGGGATTAGTCCAGTAACCCGTATTTCCCGATGGGGGGTAAGAAGTAAGCGTCAGAGGCAGAACCACATTCCCGGAACTGGTAGTAGTATCGACACCGTTCAAAACGCCGCTATTGAAATCCGATTGCGAGGTCTGCGTCCATTGTGAAGATGCCCAGCCGGTGGCGGTATTACCCGTGGAAGTCTCCGTGTCGCTAAAAGACGACAGCGTCATCCCGGTGATGAGCGCAACAATCATCGTCACCAAGATCACAGGCAGTATAAACCACTTGGAAAACCATCCGGGTCTCTTCATTTTTTCTTCACCGATATCCTCACGGACATCAATAATCTTTATTCAATTTGTCCGGGTCACTGGGTCAGGGTAAAGGTAACGCCAATTTCAGCGGTATCGCTCTGGATGATATTGTCGTTAACATCGACGTCGTCGCCGGTACCGAATTTACCATCCACGCCGGCACTCTTGATATCGCTGGCAATGGACCACTCGAGTACGTAAGTTATATTACCGCTGGCATCCATAGACTGACTTTCGGCATCGAGCACCGCTTCTAAACCGGATAACGGCACATAATTCGAAGCGTCTCCGAGAATATATGTCCCGTTGCGCGTAACTCTAACTCCGACATAGGAATCCAGGTCTCCATTGCTACCACCGTTGTTCCCGGTGATAGCATTCTCCAACTCGGTATACGGATGTGTACCCTCACCGAAAGACACACTGGAAACGATAGTCAGCGTACCGTTGAGGCTTCCGTTGTTCGTCAGTGTCCAGGTAATACTTCCCGATTGCCCATGCTTCAGATTTGTGAAAACTACGTAACCGTTCACATTATTACCGCCGGGCTCGAGACTGTAATAGTTTGTCCCACCGGTCGAGGGATTCAAATCGAGGGTACCGGCCATTATCTGGTTACCGTTTGCGCCTTCGGTATCAGAAGCGTAAGCCCAAACACCAGCCGCAGCAATACAGGCGATTACGATGCCTGCGATGCTTAGCCCGATGACCCTCTTCAATATTTCCATAATTCCTCGACCTTTAATCCTGTCACTTTCAGTTGGTTACGTCCCTTGGATAAAGCTGTTGACGGTATCGCCGCTGAGAACCCGGAAGCCACCGCCTGCCGGACTGGTGGCCGGTAAGGCGGTGGCGATAACTGCTTTCTCAGTATTTATTACGATACTCATCCTGGTACAACCTCATCTTCCGGGACTACGGAGCGGTATTTTGTTAAACTCCTTCGGATCGATTTTCCCCCGAGTAGCCGTAAATTTTGTTAGTTCTGTGTGCCGTCAAAGGTAATGGTCACCTCGACACTATTACCCTGGCAGCCGTTGGTAGCAGTGGTGCTGAACGTCCATGTGATTGCCAGTGCTTTTTCGGCATCGGCATCCAATCCGCCGGTTAAGGTAATCGCACCCGCAGCCTTCAGTTCTGCTAATGTCTTGCCCTCGATAGCCGCAAAAGTGGACCCACCCCAGGTAGCAGTAGTGGCGGTAATCATCTTGTCGAAGTAGTCGGTCGGGTCGGTGGTCCAGGGTGAACCGGTGATTGTCGCAGGACGACCGGCAGTACTAACTGCGGTGTAATCGAAGGTAACCGTCAGGGTGGTCATATTGATGGTACCGGCATTCGCAACATAGATGGTGCCGGCTTTCGTTCCACCGGGCGCCCAACCGGTCTGGTCGAACGTATCGGTGATACTACCGGTAGGACGGCTCCCAGAAGATGAAGCGCTAGCTCCTAAACCTAAGTCGAGTGTGCCTGAAGCAACCACGTTTCCGGTGACGGTTTCAGTGTCACTGAAGTAAGCCCATGTGCCCACGCCCAGCGTGGCGATGATAACCAGTAAAGCAGCTCCGAGTCCTAGAATCTTTTTCATTTTGAGTTTTCTCCATTTGTTATTATTTGTTTCCGTTGTCCAAGTTAAGTATTTGTTTCCTTTTTGTCCTGTTGGTCATTTTTCTGTACCCCCTGATAAACCTCACCTCCTTTTGTGTCTTTATTTCCCTTTTTTGATGCTTTAAACGCTTCTTTGATAATATCTCTGACGAGGAAAAGAACTAATACGATAGCCGGGATGATAATCACGAGGAACCAGCCGGAGCGATTGCTGACGAACCCGCTGATATAACCGACCAGAGGTATTTTGAACATATAAATACCGTCGACATTATGCGGGAGTACCGTCAGCGGGTCGGGGTCTTCATTGGCGTCGCCCTTTGTAGTAAGAGCCCCGTCTTCCCTGATTTTCACAATACGGTGCGTAACCATCACATCGCCCTGCATATAGGTGATGACCTTGCCCACTTCCAGTTCGCCGGTCAACCAGCCGCCGACCGGGCCCGTGATAACGATATCCCCGGGATTGATTGCCGGCTTCATACTGCCGGTTTTCACATAGTAGAAACCATAATCGGGAGAGGCGTAAACAAATAAAAGACCGGCGATGAACAGCAATAAAATACCTGTAATAATCCAGGTAACGATTCTCGTTGCTTTGCCGTGCCTCTTCTGGGGCTTTACCTGAGCCTGTTTCTCGGCGGGTTTTTGCGGGGTCTCGATTTTAGTCTGCTCTTCCATTTTCATCTCTCGATTATTTCATCGACTTCTGTATGCGGCGTAGCATCGCTTCAATTCTGGCAATGACTTCGGCATCACCATTCGTTTTGTCGAGATAACCATCCGCATCCAGTGAGCCCAAATTACTCCAATCGGTTTCATCCTCGCCCATAATCAGCACCACCGGAACGTCCCATTGCTTTTTAATATGCTCATAAGCTTTTTTGGCTTCGAAAGCGGTAGAATCCAGAATCACCATCGAGAAACCCTCACCATCAGCCAATATCAGAACACTGTCGAGCCCGCCGGGCAACATCACGACATCGGCGCCTGCAGCTTCAAGACAAGATTTAACACGCCTGATTGTTTTGTCATAGCCATAGAGCAGAATCTTCATACTTACCTTCCCTACTATCCTATATGCTACTCCCACGCAGTTAAAAATCGGTTACTAATGCAGAAAATCCAGTTACAAAGCGGTTACAGGTCGGTTACAAAATCCGAAAAAATTGTAACCGACCTGTAATAGAAATCAAGAAAACCCGGGGATAGCTTTCCGCCGATAGAAATAAAATACCCCCTTACCAGCTGGCAAAGGGGCTGAAACGGAACACTAAATTTGTGGCATCAAGGCGGTATGGTCTCGTCCGACAATCCCTGACAGGCAGGCGTCACCCTAAAAACAAAATCAGGTGCGGACGGCACACAAAACCGCTCACACCTGAATACGTTACCGATGATTTTAAGTTCTATAAAATTGGTATAACCAAAAAATGCGGGCAGATTCCCACGATTCTATTTCTTTCTTCGCACAACGAAGAATAAAACAACCAAGATGACAATGGCAGCGACGCCAATCCAGCTCCAGACATTCATAGCAACCTCCTGTCTATTTGCCGTATAGGATTACCTATTGTATCTATTTTATCACAATAATTCGTAATATGTAAAGTAGTTGACAAAAATTATTTTCACGGCCCATTTTTAATTACAATTTAATGACTCCTGAGCCGTAATTTACCGTCATTATAGTACAGTCGAGCGACACAAGGCAAGCCAAATATCGCGCACTTACCACAGTATAGATGTTGCACCTTGAATTTGATAGTGGTATATAGTAATGTAGGTGATAGATTGCCACGCTCGTGTGTTTCTCGAGCAGGGCAGGCTGAATATTATGGAATTTTCCAGAGCACGGGTAAATATGGGAAACGCCGTCGAAGACGTAAAAGGATATCCTCAAAGAGAGGATGTGCCGACGCTTTATGCCGGTGAAGTAGAGTTAATGATAGCGCCACCGGTGAACGTGAAGATGGTCTCTTCTCTATATAACGGCTTGAATACGATACCCGAAATAAGGGTCCTTCATACTAGAGGCACCATAGCCAGAGGGACCGTGATTACGATTGTTCTGGACAAGCCGGTACCGCTTATTAAATTATTATCGACCAGGCTACCCGATACAGGCATAACGCTGGAGATACCGGAGTCTATCGCTCAAACAATCGGAAAATCAGGTCCACGCAGCGCTACCAAAAAGGAAGCTGTAATAAAAATACTGTTGACTTCCAATAAGCCCCCGACTCCGCAATAAGCCGGACATTACTCGGGTGAGGAGAGGATAGATGGAAATGCCAGAGGTAAAGAAAAACAACCTGGGGCAGATGCTGGTTGAAGGAGAAGTAATCACCCAGGAACAATTAAAACAAGTCATAGACCTGCAACGAAAAAGCGGCGGCAGATTCGAGCAGATTCTACTGCAACAACGTCTCATCACGCCCCAGCAACTGGCATTCTTCACCAGCCTCCAGCTGGGTATCCCCTTCGTCAACTTGAGAAAAGAAGGCGTCAAAGCCGATGCGATAAAACTGGTACCGGAAGCCGTCTGCAGGAGATACAATGTTATCCCGGTAGACGTCACCGACGATACGATAGTGATAGCGATGGAGGACCCGAGAGACATCCAGGCAATCGAGGACATCTCGATTTTGACTAAAAAAACAGTATCGCCGGTACTCTGTACCGCGCAGGACATCCAGGAAATGACCGACCTGAACTACAGGGTCGGCGGTGAAATCGAAGAGCAGCTCAGCCAAATCCCTACCCGCTTTCGACGGGAAGGTACCAGGGAGGCAAGAATCTCCGCCGAAGCAATCGCTCAGGCACCGGTCGTGCGCGCTATCGACCTGCTTATCAAACAGGCAGTACGCGACAGAGCATCCGATATACATGTCGAACCGCAAGAAGACAAGTTGCGCGTTCGCTACCGCATCGACGGTATTTTAACGGAAGTGATGACATTGCCCCTGAGTGTCCACCCTCCGATGATCTCGCGTATAAAAATCATGGCCGGTCTCAATATCGCAGAGCGCCGCCGCCCTCAGGACGGACAGATTACCATCGATATGGGAAACAGGGAAGTTGATATTCGTGTGGCTACCTCGAACACCATCTACGGAGAGATGGTGGTTATGCGAATCCTCGATAAAACCTTTGCCTTTCTACCTCTACCGGATATAGGTTTCTTGCCTGATGTTCTGGCTAAATATTTGCAAATGGTAAGATCCCCCTTCGGCATGATATTGATTAGCGGACCTACCGGTTCGGGGAAAACCACGACCCAGTATGCCACCGTTAATCAGCTGGATAGCATCGGGCGTAATATCCTGACCATCGAGGACCCTGTAGAATACCGTTTTGCCAGTATCAACCAGATGCAGGTTAATCCTGCAGCCGGAATGACTTTTGCTACCGGCTTAAGGGCTTGTATGCGACTTGACCCCAATGTCATTCTCGTCGGTGAAATCCGTGACCAGGAAACCGCCCAGATAGGTACCCAGGCAGCCCTAACGGGCCACCTGGTTCTTTCATCGGTACACGCCAACGATACGGTAGGCACGATATTCAGAATGGTAGACCTGGGAGTAGAGCCTTTCCTCATTGCTTCCGCGCTGGTGGGCATCGTGGCACAAAGAATGGTGCGGCGTGTCTGTCCGTATTGTTCTCATCCCACCAAAATCAAGGAGGAAGAACAATCCGCTTACGAGGACGAGATGAAAGAGAAACGCTCGGAATTTGTTGTTGGAGCGGGATGTAACTTCTGTGCCGGTACGGGTTACCTGGGTAGAACAGGAATCTTCGAGGTCCTGATTGTCACGGAAGCAGTAAGAAGAATGATTGTAAAGAGCGCAGGAGCTGACGATATCCGCGCCCAGGCATATAAGGATGGTATGTTGTCACTCTGGCATGATGGCATGTTGAAGGTAAAAGCCGGCATTACTACTCCCTACGAAATCATGCGAAATGTCTTCTCCATCCAGTAGAGGGAATATGGCTAAAACTACGACCGCTCTTAAAAAACAAATAAAGCCTATTACTTACCGGTACATAGCCTCGACCCCCAAGGGGGACGTGGTAAAAGGCACTATCAAAGCTCTCAGCGAAATCGAAGCAGAGCGTCTGATTATTGCCAGAGGCTATAATCCCGAACATGTAGAAATAGCACCCTCTATGTTCAGTCTGGAAGAAGCATTACCTTCCCTGTTCAAAGTAAAACAACGCGATGTTATTATTTTCTCGCGTCAATTATCTACCCTGCTGAGATCCGGTGTATCATTATTACCTGCATTGGAAATTCTCAGCGAACAGGTAGGCGTCAGCCGGGTTTTTGCCGGTGTTCTATCTTCCGTAACCAATGAAATTCGCTCCGGCGGTTCGTTTTCTCAAGCTATCTCTAAACATCCGAGGGTGTTTGATGATATTTACTGTCGTACAATTGCCGTCGCTGAGGAATCAGGTAGTCTGGTGACCGTTCTGCAACGAATGGCAGATTATATGGAGAAGCAATCCGCCATAGGACAAAAAATAGGCAAGGCTTTAACCTACCCGATGATTATTCTAGTTGCCGGTGTCGTTGTGGTTATCGTACTCATAACCGTAGTGATGCCCAAGCTATTGACCATGTTTACAGCAATGAGTGTCAAACTGCCACTTCCCACCCAGATACTGATTGCGATCACTAATTTCGTGAAAAACAACCCTGTCCCGCTTTTAGTGCTAGCCGCCGTCATCGTCGTCGCAATTTTATATTTGGTGAAACAGCCGACCGGCAGACGATTTCTCGACCGTGTCAGACTAACTGCCCCGATTATCGGGCCACCGACGCTCATGTCCGAATTAGGCCGTTTAGCCAGAACGATGTCGGTGTTGATAGGCGCCGGACTCAAATTACAGGAAATTATGGAACTACTTCCCCGCTCAACCAGCAACAGCTATCTCCAGAGATCTCTGAAAAGGGTACAGGAAGCATTATTCCTGGGAGAAGGCCTCTCCGAACCGATGACACGCGAAAAGATACTCCCGTCGCTTTTCGTCCAGATGATAGCAGTTGGTGAAGAGAGTAACACCCTTGAATTTACGATGGGAGTCGTTGCCGATTTCTATGAGACCACTGCCGAAGACCGTTCTCAGGCAATGGTAGGTATGATAGGTCCAATAGCTACCATCAGCATTGCATTACTGGTGGGCTTTATCGCGATATCGGTATTGATGCCGATGTACACCATCACGGGTGCCTTCGGTTAAGAGTAGTAATACTATGAGACGGTTAAAAAAAATATTACTCAAAATTGCCCGAGACCAGAGGGGCTTCACCCTGATAGAGGTGCTAGTGAGTTTAGCTATTGTTAGTGCTATCGGTGTTGTTCTAATGGATGGTTTATATAGCGGCAATAAAAGTCTGCAGGTTAGTCAGGAAAGAACCTATGCCGAAAGTTTATTGAAGTCTCAGGTGGAATATATCAAGGCTCAGGAGTATATATCAACAGTTAAATATGAACCCGGTGTTCTTGAATATCAAACAATCGATGTGCCCGATTACCTGGAATCTTTAGGTTACACTGTCGAAATAAGCGTCCCTGAACCTATTGAAGCTGCTGGATTCTCCGGATATGAACTCCAAGGCATCACTGTAAAAGCTTTGCATAATGGAAACACAATACTAACCATAATAGTCTATCGATCAGGACTAGCACTATGAGGAATAGGCAAGAGGGATTTACTCTCCTGGAAATGATCATTTCTGTGGGTATTGCAGGACTGGTTATAGTAGCGGCTGGTATGACTCTGACAACAATTTATTTGAATTCCCAGCAACCCACCGACCAGCACTCTTTGTTACAACAGCTACAGAATGCCGGTTACCAGATGCCACGTGATATTCAGATGTCAAATGAAGTACTCCTCGGTGACGATAATGGTTTCCCTATCACTATCAATATTCCAGTCGACCAAAACACAGATAATGATTACAGAGTCATCTACCTTATTGATGGTAATGAGCTAAAGCGCCAACAATTTGACTCATCGGATAATTTGATTATCGAAAATGTGCTTGCGCAATATCTGGATATAGACGACACTACTTTTGAAAGCTTCGAGGAAACTCTGGATGGGTGGTATAGATTTACTGTAACACTGGCAAAAAACGATGAAATGGTTTCTGCATCTTACGAGGCGAGACGAAGACTGACCGCCCAGTAGTTTTACACAGGAGAAGGGAGATGAATCGCGCAAATAAGACCGAATCGGGACAGGTATTAATTCTGGTATTAATACTGTTAGCAGTGGGAGCTTTATTGATATACCCGATGTTAAATCTCTCCTATAGCGCCCAGAAATCCCACCAGATCGTTGAGATTAATACGCTTAATGCTTATGCTGCCGATTCAGGCATAGAGTATGCTAGGTACAAGATATATAATTTCCCGTCGGAGATACAATCGGCTGGATTGGATGAGTATCTTGTTATCAGTGGTATCGATGTGCATGTCATTGCCGAATTTGAATATGCAGAGGCTGCCTACAGGATAACTTCCACAGCTAGCAGGGCATCGAGAAGTACGACTATCGAATGTATGGTTGTTATTGACGTAGGACTCTTCGGCAAGGTAGTTGCCTGTGATGGCGATTTGAATATCAATCAATGTGTTTTTATCAATCCTGAATACCCAGGTGAAAGTGACGTTTTTGTTAATGGAAATATTACTATCAGTGGTTCGAGTATTTATCCGACCTATATTGACGGCGATGTCAGTGCTAGCGGCACGGTTACCGTTGGTGAACACTCAACTGTCACCGGAGAAATCAATGAACATGAAGAGCTTCTGGCGTTCCCTCCGATAGACCCTACGGTTCATGAGGATAAGGCAAAAGCAACAGGCGATATTCGAGGGAGTACGTACCTGACATCAGGGGGGAACTATACTTTAGGGCCTACATTCATAGATGGCAACTTAACAGTCGGACAATCCAACAAAACTACGACGTTAACATTGGAAGGTACCGTGTATGTCACTGGAAATATTACGTTTGTAGGTTGTAATTCATCGAATAGCACTACCTTGCAGGGGTTTGGCGATATAATAGCTGAAGGCAATATCAGCTTTGGGACAAACAATATTTTTGAACTCACTATAACTGACTATTTACCGCTGATGATGTCTATTTACGGGAATATTTCCATCACTGCCGATGTAAACAGGCGTCCGTACGTGCAGGCAATCATCTATGCCCCTGCCCCCGCTAGTGTGATCTCTCTGGATTGGGTAGATGCTTTCGGGAGCGTAGCGGCGAGGACCATTAATCTCAACCATTCCAGTCTTGAATACCCTGCTGAGCTAAGAGGTCGCGCCGATTTGCCCGGTTCAGGTCTGGATACTATAATTTACCTGTTCAAGTAAATAGGAAATGTGCGAGGAGGATTAAAAACATATCATTTTGTGGACTGGAATGACAAATAACGGGCAGTAATGTAAAATAGACATAATTTTAATTGCGGTACTGGTACGTTACGGTTTCTGCCATTGGATATGGAGGAATAACAATGGAATCACCGAATATCAAGACAAAGACCGATTTGGAAATCGAACAGCTGGCATCCATGAAAGCCAGAGAAAGAGCCCGGGTCGCCCGTTGGGACATCGATATCGCCATATTTTTATTCATGGTCCTGATTATTGTCATCATCCTGCTGTTTCAGGATATCGGCATCGAAATCGTAGCGCCGGTGGCTATCTTCGGACTGGCGATGGTATGGCTGGTAGGCTGGAGAAGAGGCAACCAGCTCTACAAGCAATTCTACGAAGAAGAGCTGATCAGGGCAAAAGCGACCCAGAAAGTGGAAAAAGCGGTAGAGGAAACGATCGAACAAAAAGTCCAGAAGGCTTTTCTCGAACGGTTCCACTAGAGAACGCGAAAGGCATACAAAAACACCAGCCAGACTGGAAGCGGGATACCGGTTTTTCTCGCCTGGTGTTAAGGATGAAAGATGGCAGGGCTATTAAATAGAATTCGCGGAACAGGATTTGTCATCCTGGTGGGCATTGTATTTATCATCTACATTGCCTTCGCTATCCTTTATTTCCAGCAGGCGCCTAAACAGAAGGATTTCAGCGAGCAAATCGCTTCATTACAGATTATCGTCAATAAACCTCTGCCTAATACCGAGAAATTGATGCAGGAATATGACCAGGCAACTAATGCTTTGATCCCTATTATGGTCCCTTCCACTCTGTCTAAAATTGTCAGCCTGGAAGAACGAACGGAAATGGACCCGCAGGAAGCCGCGTACCTGAATATCCTGGACAAAATTATCGCTGCCGCACGAGATAGCGGGCTCGATGTCGACGAGACCTCCGGTAAATTCACCATCCCCGCCCCTACCGCACCCGTAAAAGTGAAGGTCGGGAGCGGTCAATTTCAGGTCTTGTCTCTTAAAGGACTGAAAATACGCGGCGCATACGACAGCGTTATGGAATTCATCAGACGACTGGACAAGGGCGAAATTATCAGTACGCTGGCGCTCAAAAAAGTAATTATCGAAGAGACTCCGATAGACGAGAGCACTGAAGAAGGGATGCGAATCAAGGAATACAACGACGTAAAAAATGCCATCGACGCGATGATGAAAGCAAATGACCTGACGTTAATTCCCAATCCCACCGCAGGTTACAAGGGAGGAAAAGCCACCAACGATATGAGCGCTTTCCCCGACTCCATCTCGGGATGGGCGACTTCTATCAGCGGCAAAACGACTGACGCTAACGGAAACAATTACAGTGACGGCGATAAGAGAGGCTATGTCCTTTATCAAAATGATGATAAAGCCGATGATAGCAATACACAACTCACCGATTACATCAGCGTAAATACCACAAAGTATTACTATACCTGCGATGCCGACGGCACACTGCGGCAGTTCGATGGTCCGGACGTAACTACCGCCACCGAACATACCAACCAGAATCCGAACGAGACCCAGGCATTTATCGATATCGACCTTTACTGTACGCCACCCGCAACAACGAGCAAAACAAAATGAAAAACAAGAAAAATAACAATAACGGTGACGAACTCTTGAAGAGCGGACTGAAGAAGATCTCTTCGCTCAGGAGCGGTCATCATGCAAAACAACCGCCAGAGAGCACGGCTGAGTTCAACCGCGGAACTACGCCTTTGATGAAACTTCTGCGCGAGATACGCAACAGGGCAAGGCAGAACAGTAAATCCATGGCTAACTCTTTCCGCAATTTAACAGCCAGCAAGATAGTGACGCTCAATATAGAAGGAAATTCCATCAAACTTCTCGAGGTCAGAGGCAAAACAGTCAAGAAATGGGCAAGAGTCCTTTTCGAACCCGGTAAAACCGGAGAGGGAAATCCCGACAAGTATGCCGACCTCGGTGTAGCTGTCAAAAAGCTTATGAACGCCAGTGGTATCAACGCGAAGAATGTGGTTTTCAGTACCAGCGGTCTTAATTCGATCAGCCGTATCATACCGATTTCACCGGAGACAATAACGACCCCGGAGAATATCCGTGCCCTGATTAACGAGACGATGCCTCTCACCGAGGAGCAATTGTACCTTTCATGGAAAATCATCAATACCAGCGACGGCGAACGCCAGATTTATATTACGGGAATAGTCCGCGATGAATTTGACAGCCAGATTCGTTCCTTAAAAAAGATGGGTATCAACCCCGGTACCATCGAATACAAACCGATAGCTCTATCCCGGGCAGTCAACAAAAAAGATGCGATTGTTCTCAACGTCGAGCCAGCCAGCTTCGATGTCATCATAGTAGCCAATTCCATACCGACAGTTTCACATACTACCCCCTGGCAGCCTGACAGCCTCGAAATAGCGGACCAGACGGAACGACTGGCACTGACAATGGAGCTCTCAATCGATTTCCATAATTCCCATTACCCTGAAAATATGCTTGAAACACCACCGACACTCTACATCACGGGAAAATTATCCGCAGACACGGCCCTGATTGCCGCCATCGAAGCGAGAACGGGCTACAATATCGAACCGTTAACAATCCCTATGGAATTCCCACCCCATTTTCCTGCCTCTCAATACACTACAAATATAGGACTTGCCCTCAGGGGCGGGGCACAGTCGGTCAACCTGAAAAACTTCCTCGCGGGCCTCAACGTCAGCTTGAGCAAGAAGCCTTCCAATAACCAGACACAAGTCAGCAGCGACGATTACGAATCCCTGGCAGTCAATCTCCTGCCGAAAACCTTCCGCCCGTGGCGCCCGACGGCAAAACAGGTATATACCACAATCGCATTGATTATTGCGGTAGGACTGATAGTTCCTTTCTTCCAGGCAACCGCCGACGCTATGAGCAAAACCTTCTCGCTTGAAGCACAGTACAACAACCTCAACAACGAACTGGAGAGAAGAAAGGCGGAAATCAAAAAGCAAGAGCCGATTCAGGCAGCCATCAATAATTACAAACTCATTACTTCAATGGCAGGTTATTTCACCGCAGATTTAGAGGCTATCTATAATACAGCTGAGGCATTAGGTATAACAGTGCTTTCAATAAATCACGAAGGACAGGTATCCTCCACAACCCAGGAAGCAAATGATATTTCCGTAAATTGTTCCGCCAGCGATTACCTTGCTTTCAGGGAATTCGCGACCGCCCTGCTGGAAACCGGGAGATTTACAAAGGTGACTCTACCGGAAGAGAGTTACCCCTTCACTACCTCGGGGATAATCAAGGTCGAAACAAAAGCCACCAGGTAATCACGCCGAAGTAAACACCGGACAAAAATACAGGATGGGTGACTCTGCAATAGGAGTCACCCATCCTATTTTCCCCACACCAGAACTATTTATTATCTTCTAATTAATAACCGGTGGTTACCTGGGTCACGGTACCGTTGGCATCAACCGTGTAGGTACCCTTCGTAGTCGCTGTAGCAACATAGTTGACCAGGCCGGTTGCTAGATTATCCGCGATTATATCGTGCTGATAAAGGATGTATCCGTCCGCATCCCCCGCCTGATAAGCAGTGCCATCGGGGTCCAGTACCTTATCGACTGTGACCGCTGATGTCGCATCCGGGAAAGCACTCATATCGTCGGTGGCTACCGCTACCGGATTGGGTAACGTGCTCAGATTATTGTCCACCATCATGGCCGTTACTGCCGCCTGGATATTGGATAACTCGGTGGCGGACGCTTCGGTCTGGCCTCTCCCGATAAATCGACCTACATTCGGGATGACTACCGCGGCAAGAACACCCAGGATCGCTACCACAATCAGTAGCTCGATGAGGGTAAAACCTTTCTCGCCTCTCTTCGCTAATTTCATTCTGTCAACCTCCTCCCATCTCCTTTCAGGTAGATGAGTTTTATTACTTTATATCGAACTATTAATAACCTGTGGTTACCTGGGTCACGGTACCGTTGGCGTCAACCGTGTAGGTACCCTTCGTGGTCTGTGTGGCAACGTAGTTGACCAGGCCGGTTGCTAGATTATCCGCGATTACATCGTGCTGAAAAAGGATGAATCCGTCCGAATCTCCCGCCTGATATGCAGTTCCATCCGGGTCCAGCAGCTTATCGACTGTGACCGCCGAGGTCGCATCCGGGAAAGCGCTCATATCGCTCGTAGCCACTGCTACCGGATTCGGCAAGGTGCTGATGTTGTTATCGGTCATCATTGACGTAACAGCCGCCTGAATATTGGATAATTCAGTCGCCGCGGCTTCGGTCTGACCTCTCCCGATGAATCGACCCACATTCGGGATGACCACTGCGGCAAGAACACCCAGGATGGCTACCACAATCAGTAGCTCGATGAGGGTAAAACCTTTCTCGCCCCTCTTTGCTAATTTCATTCTGTCAACCTCCTTATGTCTTGATGACAAAACCAAACTTTCGCTTTTTAGCGACTTTACTTAATATAAAGTACATCGCAATCGATTACAATGACCCGAAAGGTGGATTCTTAGTACGGAAGTCCTAATCCTTTAGAATGATTTTTAGATGAGACAAGCAGATAATAACATTACGAGAATATTATGTCAACCTTAGTGGCATTAACAAAAACTGTCTTTGCGAGCCCCGATATATATAATCGGGGCGTGGCAATCTAAAGCCTTTCTTATAAATCGCACAATCGTCTAAGATTGCTTCGTCGCCCCGACAAAAATTACACTGCAAATGATACAGAATCGGGTCTCCTCGCAAAGACAAGCGGGATTACTGCACCGATTTTTTAGCGGCGTAAGCGGCGGCCTGGCTGCGGTTCGCCAGGTGCAGTTTTTCCATAATATTCCGCAGGTGGGTCTTCACGGTGTTCTCGGAGATAGTCAGGGAATCGGCGATTTGCTTATTGGTAGCGCCTTTCGCAACCAGTTGCAGCACCTCTTCTTCTCTGGGGCTGAGGACCTTCTCGATTGCCGCGCTGGCTTTCTTCTCTGCTGTCTCGCCAGCCAGTCTCTTGAATTCATCGAGCAGATTCGTCGCAACCAGAGAAGAAACAATCACGCCTCCCTGTGCGATATGAAAGATATTCCGGACCAGTTCTTCCGGCTCGACATTTTTCAGGATATAGCCGCGGGCACCGAACCTCATCGCGGTAAATAAGTCGGCTTCTCTATCGGAGACCGTGAGAATCAGAATATTGATTCGGGGCACTTCGGCCTGCAAGGCTTTGGTAGCTTCCAACCCGTTACAATTAGGCATATTAAGGTCCATTAAAATAACATTGGGGTTGGTTGTCCTGGCTTTCTTGATTGCCTCAAGCCCGTCCGTCGCCTCCCCTACTACCTCTATCCCATCCTGACCAGTCAGCACAGCAACAATACCTCGACGGAACAGGGCATGGTCGTCGACTACCAGCACTCTGATATTTGCCATTCTATAATCTCACCTTCTCGATGGGAAGATTAATCTTGACCTCGGTACCGTTGCCGGGTTCGGAAAAAATAGCCACCGTACCCCCCAGACCTTCGGCCCTTTCTTTAATGATGGTCAATCCGTGATACCCCAGTGTCGAGTCGTCCTGACCGGGAACGTGAAATCCCTTCCCGTTGTCCTTTACTATCATATCCATTGCCTTGCCGTTACTATTCAATCGGACTTCTACTTCAGATGCCTGGGCATGTCTCCTGATATTGGTCAGGGCTTCCTGAGCAATACGGAGCAATTGTAACTCAGCAACCGGAGAAAGCGGGGGAAACGGCCTTGTAAATTCAAACGATACCTTAATATTGTTTTTACCGCTGAATTTGGCAACATAATCAGCCAGCGTCGTGATTAAAGGAAGATTTCTCGTCTCGACGCTTAACTGGTCGATGGACTCTCTGATGTCTTCGTAAGTATTCTGGGCTACTTTGTTAATATCATCCAGTTCGACGAGTGCTTTTTGCGTATTATTCGAAGAGACGAAGTCCCTTACCAGTTTCGTTTTCAGGTTCAAATAACTGATTGTCTGGGCAACGCCGTCATGCAGCTCGCGGCCGAGCCTTCTGCGTTCTTCCATAATGGCATCTCTCTCGATGCGGCGACGGATGTTCAGGTTAATCCGGTAAGGTACCAGAGCCGTTACCAGACAAAAAAGCGAGTAAATGATAAGGGTGGTGAGATTATGCCCTTCCAGAAGTTGAGTAATCCTGCTGTTAATAGGATTCAAAAGCAGGTGGGTCAACGAGAGCACTAAAGAAGCAGTTACCGCCAACGAAAAAGCTACTTTTTCCTCAAAGAAAAGGGCGGCGGTCATAATCGGGGTGAGAGAATAAAGGAGAAAACCGCTGTTCAAGCCGTTGGTAAAGACCACAATGAAAAGACAGACTACAAAATCGCCCGCCAGAATCACATAGGTTATCAAACTCCTCTCTTGCCAGCGGAGCGGGGAAAAAACTCTCAACAGAGTATAGACGCCGAGTGCCGTCAAAATAATAATGACCTGGTCCTCCGGCATCTGCACTACGCCTATCGCCGGCGATACCTGCGTGAACATTACCGCCAGCGCATAAGAGATAAAGCGATAGAGGGACAAGAACTGAAACGACTGTCTTTCGTATTTAGTCTGCATATTATTTTATCGAGACGTTGTCGTCATCTTAATTTATCTGAGACCAGATGTCAAGATAACACGAAAAGAGGTTTTGCTCGGTTTTGGTTGTTTCGTGTTTGGGAATTACTAAATCTGACGGGATTGGATAGAAGCTCTAGAAGCTTGTCCTGAGCGCAGTCGAAAGGGTTGTGTAACATGTCCCTGTGAAACTAGGTTAAACTTCAACCAAATGCAAGTAGTACCCGAAAAGAACACCACGAACTCTTACCGATAAACCGTGTCCGCATCTTTTCTTAACATTTACAATTTCCCATCGATTATATTAGAATAGGGCTGCCGCAAGGATATATAACATGAACAAATACTCCTTGAATAGTGATTGCCAGCAAACAGTCGCCGCTATAGCCAGGGTCGCACGTAATCTATGGAAAAGGGAATGGGCGGAACGGAATGGCGGTAATATCTCGGTGGACGTGACCGACCTCGTAGAAATCGAGAATGTACGGAGATTCCCGGCTGTTTCATTTACGATAGCTCAATCGAAACTCGCGGGACGCACCTTTTTCGTAAAGATAGGAGGGGCACGGATGTGTGACCTTGCCGAAAATCCTGAGCAAAACCTCCTGCTCATTAACATCGACAAAAACCTTAAAGGCTATCACATCATCTGGGGAGGCAGAGATGAAAACTGCCGTCCGACCTCCGAATTCATCTCTCATTTGAAAATCCACCAGTTCCTCAGACGCAATAAAATGAAGCAAAATGTTTTCCTGCATACCCACCCTACCCACCTGATTGCCCTCAGCCACATCGCCGCTTTCAACGACGAGAAAAGATTGAACGGACTGCTCTTTGCTATGCATCCCGAAGTAAAAATAAATATCCCGGAAGGTGTCGGTTTTGTGCCGTACCGCTGTCCGGGCAGCGAATCCCTTGCCGACGTAACCGTGACGGCCCTGCAAGACCACCGCGTTGTTCTCTGGGAGAAACACGGTTGTGCGGCTGTGGCAAAAGACGCGCTGGAAGCATTCGACCTGATAGATATCGCCAATAAAGCCTCTCAAATATTCTTCATCTGCAAAAACGCAGGATTCACCCCCGAGGGATTGAATAGCAAGCAACTGGCTGAAATCGATAGTAAATTTAACTGTAAATGATTGCGCGAAAACTGCGGGAGTCCGCTTATTAAAGAATAGGAGGAATACGATTATGAAGACTTCGAAATCACAAAAAATGCCCTCAGCCGGATTGACTGCGGCAAAGCCGGAAGAAATGGGTTTCTCTCCCGAACGCCTGAAACGAATCGGCACTTCCATGCAGAAATACATCGATTCACGGATGGCACCGGGTGTATTAACGCTTGTTGCCCGTCACGGCCATATCGTCCACTTCGAATGCCAGGGCTTTATGGACATTGAAGCAAAAAAACCGATGGCCCCCGATACGATATTTCGCATCTTCTCTATGACTAAACCGATAGCTTGCGTCGGGCTCATGATGTTATATGAGGAAGGTCATTTCCTTTTGGACGACCCCATCTCGCGATTTCTACCCTACTTCAAAAACATGATGTACAAGGATAAGCTGGGCAGGCTTACACCGGCCCGTGAGATAACCTTTCGCGACTGCATGACCCACACGGCCGGTTTCAGCTTGCAAGAGTGGTTCAGGATACTATCCCGTTTCTCACAGGGAAAACCGCCTCAAAAACCAATCGTACCCGGCTCGGCGGGTGCACGGATCAACAGCCCCGGAATGCAGGGTACACTGGAGGAATCGGTCGAGTTATTGTCGAAATCGCCCCTCAATTTTCAACCAAATACCGACTGGGAATATCATCCCGGACATGAAGTAATGGGGGTATTAATCGAGAAAATATCGGGACAAAGCCTGGATAAATTCCTTAAGGAGAGAATCATCGACCCTCTGAAGATGATCGATACCAGCTTTTATCTTCCCAAGTCAAAGGCCGATAGACTGGCTGCCCTTTACACGGTGGACAACAACAAGTGGGGCAGGATCGGTCTGATAGACAGGCCTGCCACCAGCGCTCTGGTCCAGGGCCCGAAGACCTTCTTCTCCTCCGGAGGAGGATTGCTTTCTACAGCGGCAGATTACGCCCGTTTTGCCCAGATGCTTCTTAACGGCGGTATTCTGGACGGTGCTCGTATCATCGGCCGCAAGACAATCGAACTGATGACAACCAACCACACGGGTAAAATGGACGTCTACGTTAAAGGGCCGGGTTACGGCTATGGGCTCGGGTTCTACGTACGGCTGAACCTTTCGGATACCCCGTTGATGGGAACCGTCGGTTCTTACGGATGGGGAGGAGCCGCAACCACTTGCTATTTCGCCGACGAGAAGGAAGACCTTTTCGGTCTCCAATTTACCCAGGTAACGAACTATGTAAGGAACCCGCAACTCACAATCAGAGCCGACTTCGAAAGAATGGTATATCAAGCCCTGGTCTGAGATTAGGTCCGGGTCACTGCCAATGCACGGGGCCGGATAGAATTTCTATAAGGGGAAGGGCATTCGCCCTTCCCCTTATCACTAGTGTTATACTTGACACACTTGTTCCACCCTTCTTCGACGTAGGAAATCACAGTTAAAAACAGGGAGTGGTGAATTCGCTATGACGCTCATACAGAGACTGCTTATGACAATTCTTCCCGACAGGCTGGCGAAATCGATGGAAGAAGAGTCCCGGGCGTGGTTGATGCAGTGCCCCTGCGGCTATGAGATTTCTGTATGGGAAGCGGGAGGTATCCGCTATAAGGCTGCAGGAAAATCCATGAGATTACGGCATTGTCCAACATGCGGGCATATGACATGGCATCGATTACACAAGACGAAGTAGTTTTTAGAAATTGTATATTGAATAATTGTTTGAAACTTGGTATTTGTTACTTGTCACCATAACACAGTTTTATCTCGATTTTTAAAAAATAGCGACGAATTAAGCTCGTGAACATTGACCGAATTCCTCACTAATGTCTTGCCTATCTGACCTTCGTTTTGAATACTGGTACTACCTCCTTCGAGTTCTTGAAGTATACCGCAAACGGCG
This sequence comes from Dehalococcoidales bacterium, assembly GCA_016929875.1. GTDB lineage: Bacteria > Chloroflexota > Dehalococcoidia > Dehalococcoidales > Fen-1064 > Fen-1064. The sequence continues at coordinate 7,509 of JAFGHZ010000042.1, read as the reverse complement.
ACCCCATAAACGAGGTGCGCCAGGGAACCGCCTAATAAATCTGGCTACCGGAATATAGAAATCACGATCATAGAAACGTACACGCGGATATCGACTCTCAAATTGGCTCAGTATAGTATATACAGGGATACGCACCGGACCCATCAGACCGCAACAGATTACCACATTCACATTTTTTCTAAAGCTTCTCGTGTTTCCTCATCAGTCTCAAGATGTTTAGGATTAATTTGAAGTATAACTCTATTCTCTCTTCCCATATTAAAGATTCAAAAGAATGTCCGTATTTCCCCTCCGTACCGTTAGTTAATTGTCACTTTTGATTTCGGCTGTCATACGCACTCCAATAGCTCCGAGTGCCGTAACGGTTCTCCTTGCGCCTTAAAGTTATCAAGAGCATTCTCACACGCGTCAACAATCGCACTACTCGCTGGCATAAAGCTCTGCCATGGTTGCGCACTGTAACTGAGCTTGGAGAGTCCCCTTAAATTGAGACGCTGCTGGATGGCGAGAGTGATAATATCTATCTTGTCAGTGGCAGATAATGTGCTGACTACTTGGCCTCCGATAATCCGCAAATCATGCGCATCAGCAATGATTTTCACCCTTACCTTCCCCGCTCCAGGCATCATCGGAAACAGTGCTGTAGTTTCACCCCACCCTACTATAATTTCTATACCACGCTGTTCGGCGATTGCACAGGTAAAGCCCGTAGAGGCGACCCGCAGGTCACAGGAACAGGTCGCTGCCCCATTAAAAAAGCCAAAATATTCTTCATCTAAACCAGCCACTACGCGCGCCGCTATTTTAGCCATGGGCACAGCATTTGTAGCTAGCTTGCCATTAAGTGGTTTCCCGTCAATAGCGGAAAAATACTGGCAGCAATCACCAGCCGCATAGACGCCGGGAATATTCGTTCGCATACGGTTATCAACAATAATACCGTCTTGCTCCATTTCAAGCCCCTGATCTTGGAACAGTCCGACATTTGGCCGCATCCCGACAGCGAAGCAAATAAAGTCATTATTAGGATCCAAATCCACAGCTTCACCATTGGATAAAACGATTCGTTTCGCATGGTTATCCGACTTTTCAATACTCTCTACACAACTTGATAGCATCAGCTTAATGCCGTTTTCCCTTATTCTCTCATGGAGAATACCAGCCATGTCTTCATCTATCATGTTGGGTAATACATGAGATGCCATGTCGACCAAATAGGTGTCTAACCCGCGTGCGCGGTAAGCTTGGGCCTGCTCGATGCCGATTGCGCCAGCACCAATTACAACCGCGCGCCTCGCACCGCTGCCAATTTTCTCGAGAAGCGCCTCCATATCTTCCTGGGTTTTGACCGTATATATGTTGGTGGCATCGATTCCCGGCAAAGAAGGGAGAATAGGCGTAGCGCCTGTAGCAATAAAGATTATATCCGCCGTATAAATATCACCTTCCTCATCAATCACACTCTTCGACTGCAAGTCAACTTCCTTTACAGATCGGCGGACTAAGTTTACTCCAAATTCTGTTACCAGTTCGTCCCGCTTAAATGTCTTATTTGAGGCAAAAAGCCCCTCTATAGCATAGGGAATAGCACAGTAAATCATTGAATGCTTCTCGGGACGTAACATTGTAATACCTATTTGTGGTTTTAGCTTTTTCAAACTGCGGGAAAAGGTGATGCCCGCAGGCCCACCACCGATAACTAATACTTCTGTATGTGTCTCTTGTTTAGAAATTTTAGTACCTCCTAAAATTTATTTTATTTACCAAACTATATACCAAATCATGTCGTTGCTTCCAAAACTGCCGAAGGATTGACACTCAACAGTATGTCGAATAACAGCGCCTGAAATTGAGGCGCATTCCCAGATATACTACTATAAATATCTTTCCTACTCAAGCCAAAATGGCAGGATTGTTTTAAAATGTCTACAATCCCTTTTCTAGCTTTCAGTTGAGACTCCCTTAATAAGTGTTTGTTGTTGAGTTAGAAAGTGACAAATTATGCTGCCATTGAAGACAAAATGACGATTTCTTGAACACTTTTTAGCAACTCTAGAACACCAAGTTCACTTAAAGAGATGGTGGAACTTAGGGGATTCGAACCCCTGACCTTCCCGGTGTGCCGATTCGTCTTACTCCTCAGCATCCCATATAAACAAAGGCGAATCGGGACAATCGGAGCGCTCTTCTTTTCAAAATTGTATATTGAATAATTGTTTGGAACTTGGAACTTGGGGTGGTGAAACGGTGAGGGGTTTTGGTGGATCCGATATACCAAAATGTTTCATTGCTGATTGACAATAGAATCAACCAGCCTACCGATATCTCGCAAGCTATCGCGGTAACAGTAATCGGCACTGCCCGCGAAGAAACAGAAAATAGGAGCAGCCTTCAATCTGTTTTTCTGGCCAGACATCCTCATCTGGAGCAATTTGTCGATAATCCCAATAATACAATGATACTGGTTAGTGTAAGTCAATATATCATTGCCAGTTTCAATAAGACAGAGCGCGTGGTTTTATAACAATAACTGCTATTTAAATTCAAGCATTGTGCCCCAGTTTTCTACCTTATTGAATGGACTTTTATTAGATTTAAAATTTACTAAAACCGGCGCATTATCAAGCTCGTGATTCCGCTCGAATAATACTTGGTCTCCATGCCTTATGGCTTCCAAAACCAGCGGTAGTTCGGATTTAAAAATATTGTATCGAAACTTATTCGTACCAATAACAAATCCGCCGCCTATATGGCAATAGACTCTGAATGCCAAACCACTTTCGTCACCTGTGAGTTCGGCAAGCACTTCATCTCTCATGAGTCTGGTATACAGCCCGGAAATTTGCTTAGTATCGTAGTCACTACCAATAGAAAGAAAAAGCTCTCCAGTTCTATCAGAATGAGTCAGCGTATAACGCCTCGGCAATATTAATTTGTCCGGAGTAGCACCAGCCAAATATGTTACATGGAGTTTATCCGGATTCAAGCGCTTCATATTAATTGACAAGACCCTCCAGAACCGACTTGTCAGCGCCAAAAAACACTTTACCATCAATGCGTATCGCCATCAGATTACTGTACCAGAATGTTAGCGAAAACCAGCCAGGCAAGCAGAGATTTGGCTGACAGACTCAGCATTATATATACCTTTTCTCCGAACAGGTAATCTTTCCAGGGGCCTACCTGCTTGTATTGCAATACCATGTTGATGGCAAAACTGTTGAAAAAAACGAAATAGGAAGCGATGATGGCATATACAAATCCGGGCGGTGAGGCGCTAACCCCCGGGGAAACTATATATACAACAACTGCTATCCAGGGCACGATTCCGGCAAAGCTTCCGAACCAGAACGGGACCCAGCTTGGTTTCCCAGGATGCTCATACTTTTCCTGGATACCACCGAAGAGAATCATGGTAGCGTTAATGCCAAAAATAGACATCAGCGCGGCGATATCGGTAATCCCACAGATTTGCGCTATTAACGTGATCATAATAGATGAGCTGAAGAAGTACTCTATCCACCGTCCGTAATTCCTATTCAGAAGCAGGTTTCGCTTGTACCAGGGAAAAACCCAGGGAGAGGCGATGAGTAGCAATGCAGCAGCAGATATCGCCATGAAGGTAAACACTCCCCACCCGGTTTGAATACTCCAGATATTCTGTAGCGTGGACGGGGTCCCCGGCATCCCCTGCAAAAAGGTCGCCGTTACCGGGATGGAGAAATTGTTGGTAAGTACTGCCATGAGTACTGCTTCTACCGCTAGTACTAAACCGACGACGATGTTCCAGCTTCTCAGGTTACTTAGTTTTTTCCCTATTGCCTGCTCAGTGTTCACTTACTACCTCCACTTATTTATTTTTCCTTCCCAGAGGTACTGATTATTCTTCATGTTTTTGACACTCAGTACATAGACCAACAAATTTCAGATACTGCCTTCTAATCTGAAATCCAGTTTTTTTCTGTATCTCCGCTTCAATACTGATGTCTGCAAATTTATCGAGATCAAAGATACGCCCGCATTTTTCGCATACCAAATGGTGGTGATTGGTGTTAATGCCATCAAAACGGTTAGCACCACCAGGTATATCCAGTTCTTTTATTTCCCCAGCTTGGGCTAGTAATCTCAGATTACGATAAACAGTTCCCAGGCTGATATTGGGAATTTCTTTTCTGACTTCAGCATAGACCCAATCAGCTCCCGGATGAGAGTCAGTATTTTTAATCACTCTTAGAATCGCATCTCTCTGTATTGATTTTCTTGACATGTTTATTATCCGCCAAATTAAACAATAATGGTATTTATTACTATTATCTGATGATTATAAAAATAATGTCAAGACTTATCCGAGAGAACAAAGAAAAACATAATAGCTATATGTTCGTGCAGTGTTGAGTAAACAAAAGCTTGTTGTGATTTGAGAGAAAAAATGTGATATCATACCTTATAAAGTCAAATTAAAAACCAGAGAAAAAGTTCTGCCTATTGCACCCCCATCTCAACCAATTTACCGGAACAGATTATGATTGAAGAGATTATTCCTAATATATACCGGACGGAAATTCCTCTACCCAAAAGTCCGCTGAAATGGCTAAATTCATACATCATTCGGGGAGATAATCGGTTTATGATTATCGATACAGGCTTTAATCGTGAAGAATGTCTGAACGAGATGAATGCCAACCTGAAAAAGCTCGGTGTCGATTTGAACAAGACCGACATATTCCTGACCCATCTCCACGCTGATCATACTGGCCTTGCAGGAATACTTGCTACGGCCACCTCTAAAATATATTTCAATGAGATAGAAAGAGACTTGATTAAATTTGATTCCCAGTCGAACAACTGGCAGAAAATGCTCGCTATTTATGCGGCTAATGGCTTCCCTTACGATGGCGCACGTCAAGCCCTGGGAAGCCACCCTGCACGTCGATATAGCAATGACAGACCGATTGAATACTCTATTATCAGAGATGGTGATTCTATCGATATTGGGGATTTCCACTTCCGCTGTATCTCCACACCGGGACATTCACCGGGACACATGTGCCTTTATGAGCCAATACAGAAGATTCTTGTCGCCGGCGATCTCATTCTTTTTGATATTACACCCAATATTGCTTTCTGGTTAGAGATGGATGATGCGCTAGGTACGTATCTTGCCAGCCTAGAAAAGGTAAACGCCCTTGAGACGAAAATTGTCCTGACAGGGCATCGACGTTTAGTACATAATCACCGGCTCAGGATTAAAGAGTTACAAGAGCACCATCAGCAACGATTGAATGAAGTACTAGTTGCGCTAAAAGAAGGCGAAAAGAATGTCCTGCAGATAACTCCTCTTATTCATTGGGATATTGATGCAAAATCATGGGAAGCATTCCCTCCACTGCAGAAATGGTTTGCCTTCGGTGAAGCGCTGGCTCACGTGAGATATCTTGAAATCCGGGGGAAGATAAAACGTATCACTCGAGATGGAAAGATAACTTATTCACTGACATAATGGGCCGTCTTTGGTGGAGCTAAGCCCCGATAAAATTGGGGGAACCCCTGATTTTCACGATTACATCGAAACGCTCTTTTTAGAAATTGTAGATATTAACTAATTGTTTGGAGCTTGGAACTTGGGGTGGTGAAACGGTGAGGGGTTTTGGTGGAGCTTAGGGGATTCGAACCCCTGACCTCTTCCTTGCAAAGGAAGCGCTCTCCCGACTAAGCTAAAGCCCCACTAAAGAAATTATAACAGAGTCCAGAGCGATAAATCTTGCGATTTAATTTTTGGAATTTGAGACTTAAATTTACGTCTCGTGAGGACTGCCGCAACGCGGGCACTTTATCACTGAACCTTCCATCGAAGGCGGCACTTTCAACCTGGCGCCGCACTCACAGTCGATTATCCGGTAATCATCCATCCGGTACATCAAATCATTGACCTCTCGGGTACGGGCTATCTTTTCCGATTGTGGTTCGCCTAGCGCCCCTTCGGTACCGGCAGGACGTAAGCCTACTGCACCCGCCGCCGCTACCGTCGCCGCCGACATAACTCCGCTCCGCGAATTTTTCACCTTACGGTATGCCTGGTCGTAAACAGCAAAGGAAGCGCCGCCCGCCATCGCCCGCAGAATACGGATTCGCTCCTGAATCGGCGGATGGGTACTAGTCAAACTGTTGACACTCATACCCTGACGACGGAAAGGATTAACGATATACATCGGTGCCGTTGCCTGATTGGCGGATTTAACGGGGGTCGCGGACTGCGACAACTTCTCTAATGCCGATGCCAGCCCTTCGGGATAGCGGGTATATAGCGCCGAAGAAGCATCGGCAAGATATTCCCTCTTACGCGAGATGGCAAAGTAAATCAACTGTGCGAAAAGGGGGGCGAGAACCATCAGGAGGACAGCCACAATCATAATAATCGCCCCGGCACTTCCTCCACTGTCTTTCGAGGAGCTACGCCGCGAACGTCCCCCCATCCCGCCGAACATCATCATCCGCGAACCGTAATAAGAAAGCAGAACGATTGTGCCCAGGAGAATACTGCACATCGCCATCAGCAGGACATCGCGGTTCTTGATATGGGAGATTTCATGGGCGATGACACCCTGCAATTCATCACGGTTTAACTTCTGGAGCAAACCGGAGGTAATCGCCACCGAGGCATGATTGGTATCGCGTCCCGTGGCAAAGGCATTCAGCGCCGGGTCGTCGATAATATAAACATCCGGCATTTTTTCCAGTCCGGAAGCGATTTTCATCTCTTCGACGACGTTATAGAGACGCGGGTGGTCCTGAGGCTTGATTTTCCGGGCTCCCGCGACCGATAGCAGAATGCTGTCGCCCTGAAAATAGGCGATGAGATTCATAAAACCCCAGACTATCAGAGCGACAATCAGTCCGACGACGCCGTCGTCCGCAAAAGCTATGCCCAAAAACCACCCGAGCGCTACTAATAGCGCCCCCATTCCGATTACCAGAATGATTGACCGCAAACGGTTAGACCGAATTTGTTCCCACATGATATTATGTCACTCATACGAAGTGCTTCGGCATCGTCCTTCCGAACAATGCCGAAGCTATGCAAAACAACACCTAAAAACTGACCTTGGGGGCTTTTCTTTCAGCTTCACCTTCGGTCGCTTGAAGGAACTCCTGTTCCTTTTTGAAATTGAACATACTGGCAATGATATTAGAGGGAAACTGCTGTGTTTTATTATTGTACTGCAACACGGAATCGTTATAAGCCTGACGGGAGAAGCTAATCTTGTTTTCCGTCGAAGTCAGTTCTTCCTGTAAAGCAAGAAAGTTCTGATTGGCTTTCAGTTCGGGATATCTTTCCACCACTACCATCAAACGGCTCAACGCCGCCGTCAATTCGCCCTCTACCTTAGAACGCTCACCGACGCTGGCTCCTGCCGCCCCCTGTGCGGCCGTTCGCGCCTTCGTCACGGCTTCCAGTGTTTCCCGTTCGAAGTTCTTGTAGCCTTTGACCGTTTCCACCAGATTGGGGAT
>JAFGHZ010000041.1 GCA_016929875.1 Dehalococcoidales bacterium | reverse complement strand
CTGGACCATTTTCTGAAAGCGGCGGAGCAGGGATTCCTGAGATTCTCCTGAGTGCAAAGTTACATCAAACGGCATGTTGAACCATCCTTTTTTCTGCGCAAAGGTGCAAATAAAGCCGGAGCTAGCAGGGAAAATCGGACCCGACCGATTGCAATGGAATTGCTCCGATAAGGAACATGAACAGGGAAGGATGTGAATCGTTGGCAGGATTTTGGTCACCAAATACTTGAGATAAATCTTTAGTGCGAAAATTTCGAGAAGATGCAGGAAAAGCGAAAAATGACCAATTCAGACTAACTATTATTGTACTCTAAATCTGTTACAAAGGCAAACTTGAGTAAACATCGATACACTACTTTAAATTTAGCTTCAGTGAAGATATACTGTACGTAATTTGGTGGAGACGGGGGAGAGTTGAACTCCCCGTCCAGAAAAGATCGCCCAGAGTATGCTACAAGCTTAGTCAGCTCTTTGTTTCACCCGGCAAGCCTCTGACTGACCGAGTATTACCGGGTCAGCCGATGTTTCTTACACCGCTCTTATCGGCGTCTGAGTAGTGGCACCTCAACTTTATTTCACCCGCTCCCGACCCGTTGAGGTGGGGTCAGGGCAGATGTGTCGCCTTTAGTTAGGCGGCAACCAAAACTGGTTCTTTGGCAATTATTTTTTGCCACCTTTTTTACGAGGGTGATGGCACCTCGGCTTGCGACTCTGTAGCTAACCTCCTCTGTCGAACCTCGCGTCCCCATATTTAATAAAATTCCAACTTACAAAAACCAAATTCCAACCAAGTTCAAATAACGGAATTTCAATAACGAAATTCAACCTTTAATGTCTAGTCCTTATTTGCTTTTTATATGTCTTGTCTTGATGACTCTTTCCAGCCGGCGTTTGTTCTCCCTCTGGGCAATCGACTCGCGTTTGTCGTAGAGCTTTTTGCCTTTGCCGAGAGCGATTTCCAGCTTGGCGTAGCTATCTTTAATATACAGTCGGAGGGGTATCAGTGTAAAGCCCTTTTCCTTTATCTGTGCCATCAGTTCGCGTATCTGTTTCTTGTGCAAAAGCAGTTTCCGGGGACGCAAGGGGTCGTGTCCCTGGTAGCTGGCGGCATCGTAGCGGGCGATATGGGCGTTAAAGAGCCACATTCCTCCCTTATCGGGGCGAACGTAGGCGTCGCCCATGCTGACATTGCCGGCGCGTATTGATTTTATCTCCGAGCCGGTGAGTACGATGCCCGCTTCCACAGTTTCCGCGATATTGTATTCGTGGCGGGCTTTTCGATTGGTAGCAATAGTTTTGATATCCATCTTAGCGATTTAATATTAACACAATAGTGGGCAAACTCTAAATCCTAATTTCGGAATACGAAACAATCTGATGAGTCCTTATCACTTGGTATATGGAGTGGACAGGGGGATATTGTCAGTCTCTGAGTTATATGATAATGTGGCTTCAAAACAAAGGAGTAAAAATATGCAAGATGAATACTACGGAGATAAACGGGACTTGGTAAAATGGAGCGGGTTATTTTATCTGTGTAAAGATAAGAATAAGCGAATCCGAAACATAATGTGGGTTCTATTTTATGTTAGAACTGAATGGGAAAAGGTAAAGATACAATTTGATGGAGAGGAAAAACCATTACAAAAGCCAGTCGTGAAACATTTTAGGTCGCTTGGGGATATTAAGAAACTTGGGGAACAAGAATCTGTTGATATTATCTTGTGCGATGAGGAATTTCGTAACGACGAACGATCTAAATACATGAAAAATGTCGTACAGAAATGTAAAAGCTTAAGAGGAACTAAGATAGTCTTTTTGGATCCTGATAACGGGCTGGCATCGCCGAACTCGCATGCCAAAGTCAAACATGTCACTTCTGATGATGTCGCAAGAATCTGGAGTGGGCTTAAACATAACGATTTGCTAGTAATTTATCAGCACTTTTTTAGAAAATCTAGCTGGAAACAGGAAAAAAGAAGACAATTCGCTGATGCATGTGGCTGCCCTTTTGATGCTGTGCATCAATGGGATGCACAGGGTATAGCAAAGGATGTTGTATTCTTCTATGCTAAAAAGAAATGAATCATTAAGGTCTATGAATTTGGACTGGATTCCCGCCTGCGCGGGAATGACAAAAACGGAAAACAAAAAGAGGGGGCTCGAAAGCCCCCTCAAAATCATTGCCGGTAAAAGTTTTAAATCGAATCCGCTATTAGCTCGGAGATTTCCTTGATTTCTAGGACACCGCCCTTGTCCATACTCAAAACACTGTCCTCGAAGTTGGCCATGCAGTAAGGGCAAGCCACTGCCAGGGTACTGGCGCCGGTATCGATTGCCTGCTGGATGCGGATATCCGAGAAGCGTTCGCCTCTCTTAGTATCTGCCCAGATTCTGCCGCCGCCGCCGCCACAGCACAGACCGTTCTCGCGGTTGTTCAGCATCTCTACCAGTTCCACGCCGGGGATACTCTTCAGGACCTCACGCGGCTCGTCGTAAACGTTGTTATGTCTGCCGAGATAGCAGGAGTCGTGCAGGGTGACTTTCTTTTTCAATTCCTTAGACGGGGTGATTTTCTTATCTCTAATCAATTCGGCAATAAATTGCGAGGAATGTACCACTTCGAATTTAGCGCCGAACTCGGGATATTCGTTCTTGAAAGTGTGGTAGCAATGCGGTGAGGAGACTACGATTTTAGTAACTCCCGCCCGGTTGAAGATATCGGCATTTGTCTGGACGAGGTTCTTGAATAGCTCTTCGTTGCCTGTTTTGCGGACGCTCTCGCCGCAGCAACTCTGTTCACTGCCGAGGATTCCGAAATTAATGCCTGCTTTCTGCATTATTTTAGCCGTGGCTTTAGCAACGCGGGTCAGTTTGGGGTCGTAGGAGTTGAAGCAGCAGGCAAAGTACAGGACGTCCATCCCTTTGGTGAAGGTCTTGATGCCCATGTCTTTTGCCCAGTCGGTCCTTTTTTCCCTGGTTTCCCCCTGGGGATTTCCTACGCCGGAGACGTTCTTGGCGGTAATGCGTACCGAATCGGGCACGCCGCCGATGCCCATTTCCACAATGGCGCGGCGGAACGACTTCCAGACATCGATAATGCCCACGCCGCGGGGACAGCGGTCGACACACCATTTGCAGGTAACGCACAGCCACATATCTTCGCTCTCGAAATCGGGCAGGCCGAGCTGTGCCTGGTGCATCGTCTTCCGTACCGGGAAACTCCTGACCAGGTTCCAGGGGCAGGTGGCGGTGCAGGTGCCGCACTGGTAACAGAGCTTACAAATATCTCCGCCTTCTTCCTTAATGATATCTATGGCATCCTGAAACGGCGTCACTGCTTGCATTGTACTAACCTCTTCTAAATCAAATTCTGTGCTTTTAATATTCCGATAGGACTGTTGATATGTTTCTTCAGCCAGACATCGTAATGTTTTTTCTCGGTTCCCAGTGCCAGTCCGAGTAGCTCGCTGAAGTGTAAAATCGGTACGTGTGTGGTTTTCTGTCTGGTATCTAGGTTTGCCATGCACAGGGGACAGGCGGTCACGATGCCGTCCGCGCCGGCGTCAGTGGCGGCTTTGCAGATGTCGGTGACGAGTTTGACGACGATATCTACCCGCGACAGCAACAGACTGCCGCCGCAGCATTCTACCTTGTGGGTATGTTCCACCGGTTCGGCGCCGATGGCCCTCAGCATATTGTCCAGAATCTGCGGGTTTTCGGGGTCGTCGAATTTCGTAATCCCGGGCGGCCTTACGAGGTAGCAGCCGTAGTAAGCGGCGAGTTTCAAGCCTTTCAGCGGCTTCTTCACCCGCTTTTTGATTTCATCCAGACCGATTTCGTTGGAGAAGATATCGACCAGGTGCCTGACTTCGACTTTACCGCTGTAAGGCATACCGATGATGTTCTCGATTTTCTGGCGCAATCCATCGTCGGCTTTGAGGTCGTGGTTGGTCTGCTTGAACCTGAGAAAACAGGCGGCACAGGCAACTGCCATATTCAATCCGGCTTTTTCGGCGATTGCCAGGTTGCGTGCCGGTAATGCCAGTGAAAGCTCGTAGTTGGTGCTATGCCCGGAAGAAGCCCCACAACAGTTCCAGTCTTCCAGTTCTACCAGTTCCACGCCCAGCAGTCTCGCCGATTCTTTAATCGATAAATTGTATTCTTTCGCTGTAGCTTCCAGCGAACACCCCGGGTAATAGCCGTACTTGATAGTTTTCCCCATATTCTCTAACCTGTCTTCCTGGATAATTCAAAGATGCGTTTGATTTCGGCTTTCCCCTTAATACGCGGCGGGAGGATTGCCAGTTTGCCGCGCATGAACATATTGATCCCCAGTTTGATATTGCCCGGCAATAGACCGGGTTTGAAGAGGTCACCGCTTTTAATCATATAGAACAGAATCAAGCCGAGTTCGTAAGCCTTACCGCCGAACTTTACCATCGCTAAGAAAGTGTTATGAAACAGCGGGAGATTAGTGGAGCCTTTACGGTTTTCTTTCAGCGCCATTTTTCTCAAGGTATCCATCACAAGCACGATTTCGATGTTGTTAGGGCAGCGTGCGGCACAGGTTTCGCAGCTCAAGCAAATCCAGAAGGTATTGCTGTTCAATACCCTGTCTTTCAACCCCAACTGGACCATTCTCAGTAATTGATGGGGCGGATAATCCATCTGGTAAGCACTCGGGCACCCGGAGCTGCAGGCGACACACTGGTAACACCGCTCCAGATGAGCGTGGCTCTTGTCCATCACTTCTTTAGCGAAAGACGGGTCGCACTTCTCCGTACTTTTTTTAGTAACCAGTCGGGTTGTCATTTCTCTCCTATTTGCTCGAATTCCTTTTCCTTGAAAGCGGTGGCAGGTAGAGGCTCTTCCAGGCTACGTCCCGGGACATATCCGAACACATCCTGGACTTCACTGCCGATAAGCTGGAAGATTTTGAGAAGCGGAACATCGTTGGGGCAGGCTTCTTCGCAGGCACCACAGCCCACGCAGGAGTTGCCCATATGATTCATTCTGGTGAGATGGAAGAGGAGGGTATCGGACGGCAT
>JAFGHZ010000040.1 GCA_016929875.1 Dehalococcoidales bacterium | reverse complement strand
TTCTTCCCCACCATATTAGTCGTAATGATGCCTACTACCAGAATCAAAACCGCCATCACCCCGAAACCGACGCCGGTGATGTTATGCCCGACGATCAGCTTTACGAGGGGTTGCAGAAGATTATCGACGCTATTAAAAAGCCAGATGATAATCCAGATAGTGACGCCGAGGGGTATGATTACTACCAACCCGGCTATCAATATCGCCCTGAATTTCCTTAAAAAACGCCTCCAGACCGATTTTGCAGTTTTTTGGGGCATTTTACCCTTCCTCCGAATAGCCCTGAAGCTGTCCTCGACTGTTTCTACCCAATATCATAACAGCAGTATCGGACTTCGGCAACGCCAGTCGGACAGGCCCGTTTAAAAACTACCGAAAGGATGCCCTTCACGCTCAAAGTCGGGGCGGTAACTTTCTGGCGCGCTCATTTCCTGTATCCAGCCTTTCTCCATCCCCGATTGCTCCATCAAAGTTAAAACTTCATTGTATTCCGCTTCCGTAATCCTCCTGGATAGAGTGGGAAAACGTCTGGCATGATGAGCGGGATAATACTGTGCCATCACACTGACGCTGACATCCGGAGAGATTTCCTCCGCCAGCCATTTGAGAGATTCGGCGCTTCCCGCCAGTCTTTGGGGTAAAATAAGATGCCGCACAATCAAGCCTCTTTGAGCAATACCATCCTCATCCATGACTAAATTCCCGACCTGGCGGTACATTTCCTTGATTCCTGCACGGGCGTTTTCCACATAATCGGGTGCCTGAGAAAACCGCTTCGCTATTCCGTTCGAAGCGTATCTGATATCGGGCAAATAGATATCGATGATGCCTTCCAGCATCTTCAGAGTCTCCAATGAATCATAGCCGCTCGTATTGTAAACCAGCGGAACTTTCAGCCCCATCGGGATAGCTAGCAAAATTGTCTTTAATATCTGCGGAACGAAATGTGACGGCGAAACGAAGTTGATATTGTGACAACCGAGCTCATTTTGAAGATATAGCAATCGCTCTGCCAGTGTCCTGCAATCCATCTCTTTGCCACGCATTTTATGCCGGTTCTGGCTAATCTGATGGTTCTGGCAATATACACAGCGCAGGTTGCAGTTGCCGAAGAAAACCGTGCCCGAGCCTCTCATACCGGAAATCGGAGGCTCTTCCCCCATATGCTTGCAAACGGTATCCACGATGGGCAGCGCTCCGGAATGACAGAACCCTGTCGCGCCATTCAAACGGTTGACACCGCACTTGCGGGGGCAAATATCGCAGGATGCCAACCGTGCCTCCAGTGCTTCAGCACGACGGTTCAATTCTCCGGAACGATAAAGAGAAAGATAAGATGGCTCACACATTCTAAAAACTCGCTAGCGAAAGGCCTTACTTCTGCTGTTTTTGTATCTTCGCCCAATCGTCCCGTAAAGACACCGTCCGATTAAACACGAGCTTTTCGGGAGTGGAATCCGGGTCGACGCAGAAATAGCCTATTCTCTCGAATTGATACCGGCTGCCCGGCGCAGCATTCTTGAGAAACGGTTCTATCCGACATGAAGTTAACACCTCAAGCGAATTACGGTTGACGTTGGACATGAAGTCGGCCCCTTCTTCTACATCGACGGGGTCTTCTTTGGTGAACAGGTTTTCGTACAAACGCACTTCAGCCTCGAGTGCATGCGCGGCTGAAACCCAGTGTATCGTCGATTTCACCTTACGTCCGTCCGGGGCATCACCTCCCCGAGTCGCCGGGTCATAAGTGCAGTGGATTTCAATTACCTTGCCGCTTTTTTCATCTTTTTTAACGCCTACACATTTAACAAAATAGGCGTACCGCAATCTTACTTCACGCCCGGGCGTCAGGCGGAAATACTTGGGCGGCGCCTCTTCCATAAAATCTTCCTGCTCTATATAAAGAACCCTTGAAAACGGCACCTTGCGTGTTCCGGCAGTTGGGTCTTCAGGATTGTTTATCGCCTCGAACTCTTCCACCTGGCCTTCGGGGTAGTTATCGATTACCAGGCGGAGCGGACGCAGTACGCCCATCACCCGCAGCGAGTTTTTATTTAATTCTTCACGTACACAATGCTCCAGTAATGCCAGGTCGGCTGTGCTGTTAGTCTTCGCCACACCCAACGCCTTACACACATTCACGAGAGCCTCCGGAGGATAACCACGGCGGCGTACCCCCGAAAGGGTCGGTAAACGCGGGTCGTCGAATCCGCGCACAATGCCGTCATCTATCATCCGTTTGAAAAAGCGTTTGCTCATCACCGTATAGGTAAAATTAAGCCTGGCAAACTCGATTTGCTGGGGATGAAAAATACCGAGCGCCTCCAGGAACCAGTTGTACAGCGGCCGATGGTCTTCGAATTCCAGCGAGCAAAGAGAGTGAGTAACACCCTCGATGGAGTCCTCGATGCCGTGTGCCCAATCGTACATCGGGTAGATACACCACTTATCACCCGTATGCGGATGTGAGGCATGCAGAATACGATACATCACCGGGTCGCGCATGTTCATATTCGGGGAAGCCATATTGATTTTTGCACGTAAAACCCGAGAGCCGTCCGGGAATTCTCCGGCCCGCATGCGCTTGAATAAATCGAGGTTTTCCGCCACGGGGCGGCCCCGGTAAGGGCTGGGTTTACCGGGATCGGTCAGAGTGCCGCGGTATTCACGTATCTGCTCTGCGGTCGAATCATCGACATAAGCCTTGCCGGCTTCGATAAGCTGTAAAGCATGTTGATACATCTGCTCGAAGTAGCTCGAGGCGTAATACAAACGGTCTTCCCAGTCATACCCCAGCCAATGGATGTCACGGATAATGGCATCGATGTATTCCTGTTCTTCCTTGACCGGATTGGTATCGTCGAAGCGCAGGTTACACTTGCCCCCGAACTCCGCCGCGATACCGAAGTTTATCCAGATTGCTCTGACGTGCCCGATGTGTAAATAGCCGTTAGGTTCGGGCGGAAACCGGGTCTGCACCCGTCCGCCGTTTTTGTTCTTCAAGACGTCCTGGCGGACAATATCCCGTATGAAATCGCCGGGTGCGGTTGAGTTAGTCTCGTTCATATCGTGCTCTCTATTCTCTTTTCCCACTAACCGGCATTAATTGCCGGCAAGTTTTGCCAGCGCGGCTTTGATTCTCTTCAGGCATCTTTCTTTGCCCAGCACTTCCATCGTTTCGAAGAGTGGCGGCGCGGCATCGCGCGCGGTAGTAGCTACCCGCAATGGATTAAAAAGCTGTCCGGCTTTCATCCCCAGTTCACCAGCAAGCTGGCGGAGATTATCTTCCAGTAACTCCTTATTGAAGTTTTCCAACGAAGCCAGTTTTTCTCCCGCGGCTTTTAAAGCCCCTGACACAGTTTCTGCCGTCATATTCTTGCCGATAAGCATCGCCGAATCATATTCCAGCTCGTCTAAAAAGAAGAAGTCGGCATAGGGAGCCGCCTCTTTCAGAGTGAATATCCTCTCTCGTATCAGGGGCACGATTTCCCGCACGTAGTCGATATCTAGCGGCCTCTTGATCTGAGACGGTAAATCATTTTCCATAAAGGGGAATACCCTGCCTGCTAAATCGTCATCGGTAAGCTTGCGGATATAAACGCCGTTCATCCACTTGAGTTTCTCGTGATTGAAGATAGCGGCAGTCTTGCCTACACGTTCCAGAGAAAAGTTTTTAATAAGTTCTTCACGACTGATGATGTCGGTTTTGTCATCCAGCGACCAGCCGACCAGTGCCAGGAAATTGAGGAGAGCGTCAGAAAGATAACCCTGCTCCCGGAACTCTAATACTGAAGTAGCGCCGTGTCGCTTGCTCAATTTTGCACGGTCATTACCGAGCACCATCGGGACATGGGCAAATTTCGGCGGTATATAGCCCAGAGCTTCATAAGTCATTAAATGCATCGGAGTACTCGAGATATATTCTTCGGCTCTGATGACATGTGAAATTCCCATTGCATGGTCGTCAACTACATTCGCAAGATGATATGTTGGATAACCATCCGACTTCAGTAAAACCAGGTCTTCGACGTTACTGTTTTCGAAAGTAACATCGCCCCAGATTTCATCGTGAAATTTCGTCTGTCCGGTAGTCGGCGACTTGAACCGCACTACAGGTTTGATGCCATCCGCTTCTTTCGCCTTACGCTGTTCGGCCGTCAGATTGCGACAACAGCGGTCGTAGCCGAGTGGCAATTTCCTCTTGATTTGCTCCTCCCGGAGTTTCTCCAATCGTTCCGCAGAGCAATAGCAGTAATATGCATGGCCGCTTTCCACCAGTCTGTGGGCAGCGTCCTGATACAAATGAAGACGCTCTGATTGTACATACGGTCCGTAATTACCGCCTGCTCCCGGCCCCTCATCCCAATCCAACCCCAGCCAGCGCATACTTTCCAGAATATTTTCCAGAGAACCCTCGACACTGCGCTCCGCATCCGTGTCTTCAATTCTCAATATGAAAACACCATCGTTACGGCGGGCATAGAGCCAGGCGAAAAGAGCCGTGCGGATATTACCGACATGCGGATAGCCGGTAGGGCTGGGGGCATAACGGGTCCTCACCTGTTGCATCATCAACTTTCTCCGCTAAATCTCGCTAATATATAACACATTCTATCACCTATAATATTAACATTCTATATCGCAGTTTTTACCATTGCGAGCCCGCCGAAGGTGGGCGTGGCAATCTCCCACAATTTAACAGATAGCTGGAGATTGCTTCTTAACAAACTTGAACAACGCAGACATTCTATAATATATATGAAAGCCGATAGTAAGGAGACAACAATGAAAAATTCGGTAATCGCGGAACTGAAAGTCATCCCTCTGGGAACTAAATCCGCCAGCCTGAGCAAATATGTTGTCGCCGTCGTCAAGGTAGTAAAACAGGCAAAGGGTGTCTCTTATCAGGTAACCCCGATGGCGACTATCGTGCAGGGGCCGCTATCGAAAATACTGAAGCTGGCGCAGGAAATGCACGAAGTTCCCTTCACAATGGGCGCGAACCGCGTGCTGACGTCTATCAGCATCGACGACCGCCGCGACAAGCAAACCACGATGGCAGGCAAAGTCAAGGCAGTCAGCTAGCTAAAGATAAATAAACACCATTGCGAATCCGTCACAGACGGATGTGGCAATCTCACAATCTGTACAACCGCGGGAGATCGCCACATTACTCCTTCCCTCGCGATGGTTAAGCGACAAAGAACATAACAAACAAGCTAGTTTACCGCAAAAGCGGCTCCGCCTCCGCCAGTAACCCTACCATCTCGTCGGCGACTTTCTCCGCTTGTGTGCCGAATTCCTGGAGCAGGCTCTCTTTCACCCAGATATAGAACAGGTAGCGCATACAACGGCGGTCTTCTCTCTGTGAAAGCAGAAATTCATAGTGCTCGCGGTTAATACAAATCACACCTTCTTTGGGATCATACCAGCTACGATAATCTGATTTCGCTTCGGCAGGTGCCTGCAGTTTGATATGCGGGGCGCGGGTGGGCTGTCGCAATACGATCCTCGCCGGCATCTTTTGCAAAATGGGAGGCGGTTCTTTAGGCTTCACTTCCTGAGCGCCGGCTTTAGCGGTAGTAGTAACAGGAGCCATACCAAGTGTCTCAAGAAGCCCCTTCTCACGATACCGTACGAACCTGTCGATCAATCTGCCCGCCCGATTGAGAATGATATTGAACCTCTGCTCTTGAGATTCGGCACTGACCTCTTCAATTAATTTCTGGATTTTAGGCTCCAGTTCCTTTAATTTATCCACGAAAGCGCGGAATACCTCGTCCTGCACCACGGCCGTCTTATCCGCAGTACGCATCAGGCGGTCATAACGGATGTAGCCCTCAAGACGTTGGTCGAGCCACGGCAGCACCTTGAAGTCCTGCAGGTCGGTCAGGGCGCATATTCGCGTGCCTCCCCGCCCGTAAAGGTTGATGGAAGCATCCGCCATTTCCCATGGCAGGACATAAAGTTCCGCGTAAGCCGAACCGGCTTTTGGTACGTGAACGTTGGCGGACATCACTTTCACGCCGCGGAAACGCTGCGGGTGAATCGGTTCGAAAGTATGGTCGTCGGAAATAGACAATGCATACAAATTTGTTCGCAGGTCGCTGGCAAACTGCTGCCCCAGGTATTCCTTGATACGGTCTTTAGAAAGCTGAACCGCGATTTCCGGCAAAATCCCTTCGAGATAGGCAACGGTGCCCTTATGCTTATGCTCATGCTTACGGCATTTTTCGATTATTTCGGCATGCCCCTTTTTCAGCCACTGTCGCTTCAGTACCAGGCAACTCGAAGCCTGACCTTCCTCCGGTGAGGAAGCAAGGTGCAACTCTTCGGCAATGAGGGCAAAAGCTAACAGGCCGATGCCTTGCTCGCCTCTCAACGCCAGATGCAGTTTCTCTGAACTTCCAATCTGCTGGAGCACCTGCTTCATCTTCTCCGGGGTCATACCGACGCCGTTATCCTTCACGGAGATACTGTTCAGAGCATGTGCCCCCAGCCCATTGAGAACCGGCTGGTAGGTCAGTTTGAGCAGGATTTCCCCCTCGTTGGTTCCCTCCTGCTCGATAGCGTCCGCCGCATTCTCCACGAATTGCTTCAAAGCTTCGGACGGACTCCGGCAAACATGTGCCAGCACCTCGAACACACCCGGTCCTGTATGAAGCGTTACTTTAGCCATAGGACACCTCCTGTTGTCTCATACCATTTTGCTTACTACCCATCGTCAAAGAGGGTGGGTTTATCGAACTCCTGACTGGCTTTTTGAAAAGCGACGTCCCAGGTAAAACCTTGGCGACGGTAATTGATAATCAACTGTATTTTGCGCTCTTCTGTATCCTGAAACTTCCTCACCTCGCGCCGTGTCAGTCGGGACATAGTCGATTCCGTAAATCCCTTCCTCTCGAGGTAATGGATTTCATCCACCGACGCCCCCGTTTTTCTGGCTAGTTCGGTAATACGTAACATTTCATGAATTCTTTCAGATAATATTTCATGTAATTCTGCCTGAATTATATAGCGCCGAATCTGATTTGTCAAGAACACCCTGCTTCATAGGGGCCCTGCTTGATTTTGGTTGTTTCTTATTTGGGAATTACTAAATCCGATGGGACTGGGTAGAAGTTCCAGAAGAGGAAGGGCCTTCGCCCTTCCTCTCATTATTATTTCTCCTCCCTAAGAGGGAGGAGATTAAGTAGAGGGTCGCTTGCCCTGAGCGCAGTCGAAAGGGTTGTGTAATGCAACTCTTGAAATTATGACACTCTTCAACCAAATGCAAGTAGTACCCAAAAAAGTGAAACCCCTTCCACCGCCGACCCTATATGTTATAATGATTTTTAATAAACAAAGGTGTATTCGAAATGTTCACTGTTGAAGTCAATCATATCCTCAAAGCCTACGGGAACAGGGCCGTCGTCAACGATTTGTCCTTCGCCATCAATCCGGGGGAAATCTTCGGCTTAATCGGTCCCAACGGCGCCGGTAAAACAACGACTATCAGAATGATAATGGACATTATCAAACCCGATTCCGGTGAAATCAAGATTATGGGCAAGCATCTGAACGATGACAGCAAGAGTGAAATCGGCTACCTCCCGGAGGAAAGAGGACTTTACAAGAAATTACGCATTTCCGAAACCATCGTCTATTTTGCCTCTTTGAAAGGCATTGACGCCCGGACCGCCACAGAGCGAGGGGAACAACTGCTTAAAAGAGCAGATATGCTGCAGCACAAAAGCAAGAAAATCGAAGAATTGAGCCGCGGTATGGGGCAAATCATTCAGGTCATCGTCACTCTTATCCACGACCCGAAGTTAATCATTCTGGACGAGCCTTTCGCCGGACTGGACCCGGTCAATACGCAACTCCTTAAAGAACTCATCAGGGAACTCCGCAACCAGGGGAAATCTGTTATTATGAGTACCCACCGGATGAACGATATCGAAGAACTCAGCGACCGTATCCTGATGATAAACAAAGGGCGGACGGTACTCTACGGGGATTTATCGAGCATCAAGTCCAGATATCGGAATAACTCGGTGTTCGTAGAATACGAGGGTGAGCTGGGCGATATCCCGGGCGTAACCGAGAAACGAATGCACAACAAGACTGTAGAATTGATGCTCGATAAGCAAACGACACCTCAAATACTGCTGGAGAGTCTGGTGAAAAAAGGTATCGCAGTCAATCGTTTTGAATTGTCATCCCCTTCTCTCAATGAAATCTTCATCAAAGTTGCCGGGAATAAAAATGAATAAAACCATGTTGCTAATCAAGCATGAATTCCTTATTACGATAAGACGTAAAGCTTTTATCATTCTCACTATTGCTTTCCCACTGGTGGCTCTTCTGGGTATACTGGCGGCTCAGGTAATCCCGGGTATGATAAAGCCATCCACGGAAATACAGAAAATCGGTTACGTCGACGAAGTCGGCATCTTCACCGAAAATACCTCGCAGGGACAGATAGAACTCATTCAATTTAATACGGAAGATGAAGCCAAAACCGCTCTGATAGATGCTGATATCAAGGAATATTTTGTCATTCCGGAAAATTACATGTCGACGGCCCTTATCTTGCGGTACACTCTCAAAAATGAGCTCGAGCCTAACAGCACGATAAGGTCGGTAATCGGCGATTTCCTGCTGAGCAATCTTCTGAAAGGAGATGACGCCACCGTTATCGAACGCGTTAAATCTCTGATGAATATCGCCAGCACGACATTGACAGGTACCGGTGAAGTAGCTCCGCGGCAGGGAGGGCTTGCGGCTCTTATCCTGCCCTATGTCTTCTGCTTTCTGTTGATGATGTCGATTTTCTTCTCGTCCGGCTATTTACTCCAGGGACTGCTGGAAGAAAAAGAAAACCGTGTGATGGAGATTCTCCTGTCATCCATCTCCCCGAAACAACTGCTCGCAGGTAAGATAATCGGACTCGGGGCCGCCGGTCTGCTGCAGATTATTATCTGGCTGATTTCTGCCAATTTTCTGTTTAGAATCGCTTCTTCAAATTTCGGGGGTATCATCGGGGCATTGCAGATTTCCCCTGATTTCTGGATACTCGGGGTATTATATTTTATCCTGGGTTATTTGTTCGTAGCCGTCGTCATGGCAGGGATCGGATCTATCAGCCCTACCGCACGTGACGGACAGCAGCTATCGCCCCTGTTTACCATCCCGGTTGTCATCCCTCTTTACTTTTTAGGACTTATCATGGAGCACCCGGAAAATATCGTCGTGAAGATATTAACCTTCATCCCCTTCACCGCACCGCTTACCGTCATCGTCCGCATGGGGATGTTTGAAATTCCAATCTGGGAGCTGGTTGTCAGTATCTTAATTCTCATCCTGTCCATCATCGGGTGCTTTATATTGGTGACCAAACTCTTCCGCGTCTACCTGTTGATGTACGGAAAACGTCCGAACTTGAGGGAAATCGTCAGCAGTTTCCGAAAAGCCTGACGCCTGAACAGTTACGGTTTTACAGCTTGAACCTGACACTAAAAATGGGGAGCCCGACTTTCTCGGCTTCTCTCGCTTCATTTTCATTGACCACGGCAACACTCTTAAAACCGGCATCCTCAACCATTTTTAAATAATCACCCTTCATCGAAGCACCGGCAATGCACCCGACATAAGCTTCCACCGAATCCTTAATACTCCTGGGAAGTTCCTTCAGCAATACCATATCGGAAACCATCAATCTGCCGCCCGGTTTGAGAACACGGAAAGCTTCTTGAAACACCTTGTCCAGCATTTATTGGAAGAAGCTAGAAGCCCGGTATCGTCGCAGGTAAAGTTACCCTCAATCTTCTCTCGACTTCTTCCGCCGTCAGCCCCTCTATGGAAACGAGCTTCCTGCGGCTGGTCGCACCTTTGTCGATCGAGAGTCGGCTTTTGCTGACATCGAGAATTTCACTCAAAAACTCGATTAATTCCTTGTTAGCCTTGCCTTCCACTGGCGGCGCGGCAATTTTCAGGTGCCAGACACCGTCCTGAAATCGCAAGACCTCATTCTTCTTCCCACCCGGATGTGCCTGGACTGTAATTTTACTCAATCTCTCTCCTGATACTCCATTCCAGCCCCGGTGAAATCGGGATAAACTCCGGTTGGAATCCAGAAAAACAACATTTCACCCCCGGTCAAACCCGAACAGTCTCTCCGCATTTTCCGTAGTCTGTTCCGCAACCGCTTGTACCGTTTTTCCCAGGATTCCCGCCAGTACCTCTGCCGTCAGTACTGCATAGGCAGGTTCGTTACGCTTGCCGCGGTATTTCTGGGGTGGTAGAAAAGGACAATCCGTTTCCACCAGTAGCCTCTCATATGGAATAGTCTTTATGACTTCCGATGCGTTACTGCCCGGATAGCTGATATACCCCCCGAAAGCGAGGTAAAACCCCATCTCCATATATTTTGCGGCGCTTTGTTTGTTACCGCTGAAACAGTGAATCACGCCGGGGCAACGGGGATAAATGAGTTTCACCCACTCCGCCAGGATTTTCTGAATATCGGAGGTAGCCTGCCGGTCGTGGATAATCACCGGTAGAGAAACCTCCGTCGCCAGTTCCAGCTGCCACTTCAAGACCTGCAATTGTGCTTCCCGGGGCGAATAATTGCGGTAGAAATCCAGCCCCATCTCCCCCAGGGCAACCACCTTGGGACTTTTCGATATTTCCGCGATGCGGTTTATATCCGCTTTCTGAACGTTACCGGCCTCGTGCGGGTGAATCCCGACCGCCGCAAAAACCTGAGGGTATTTCTGAGACAAGTCGACGGCCCTGGCACTCGACTTTACATCGGTGCCCGCCGTGAGAATTTTATCGACACCAGCATCGACTGCTCTTGCCACGACGGCATCGCAATCGGCGGTAAAATCTTTCATATCCAGATGGGCATGGGTATCGATGAGAGACAGCCTCTGTATCGCTGGTTTATTTTCCATCAGCGCTGCGCAACACCGATAAGTTCGCGGACATCTTTAATATTTTCTTCCCGCAAGAACTTTTCAATCCCTTCCAGTACATCCATCGGAGCGCGGGGATTCATGAAGCTGGCGGTGCCTACCTGGACGGCTGTCGCGCCCGCCATAATGAACTCGACGGCATCGTGACCGTTAGCAATACCGCCGCAGCCGATAATCGGCACTTTCACGTTTTTGAAGACCGAGTAGACCATCTGTAAGGCAACCGGCTTGATGGCAGGCCCCGAAAGTCCTCCGTAACCGTTACCCAGTATCGGTTTTTGTGTTTTAACATCGATTGCCATAGCTTTAACAGTATTGATTAAACACAGAGCATCGGCACCGGCGGCAGCCACTGCTTTTGCGATGCCGATAATTTCCGCCGTGTTCGGCGTCAGTTTGACAATCACCGGCAGAGAAGTTGCTTTTCTCACGGCTTCGGTCACCTTCGCGGCAGAAGCGGGGTCGGCACCGAATTCCGCACCGCCGGCACTTACGTTCGGGCAACTGATATTGACTTCGATACCGCTGACTCCGGCCACTCCATCGAGTCCCGCCGCCAGCCGCGCATAGTCATCGACGGTTTTTCCGGCGATATTGACAATCACCGGCACTTCCCACTTTGCCCAGACGGGGGCTTTCTCTTTTATTAGGACATCCAGCCCGACGTTTTGCAGACCGATGGAATTGAGCATACCGCCGGCCGTTTCCACGATTCGAGGCTGGGGATTACCCTCTCGAGGCTCCAGTGTCGTGCCTTTACAGACAATCACCCCGAGCTTTTGAATATCGAAAAGGTGCTCGTACTCCATCCCGTAACCGAAAGTTCCGGAGGCAGTCATCACCGGGTTCTTCAGCTTCAATCCCCTTTTATTTTTGGGAGCCAACTGCACTGAAAGATTCATCGCACCCCTCTAATCGACTTTTATTTCCTTATCGGTGACATCGATCCGTGTACAAGCATTATTATAAAAGAAACGCTCGCCGAGTTCCTGTGCCATTATCGCCGATGCTTCCAATCCCGTGCAGTGAGAAACCCCTACCTTTTGCACGTCGAGCTCTCTCAACGCTTCGATAGTCATATACACCCGCTCTAAAGGAGCATCGATAAGATGACAACCCCCGATGACCATCCGTATCTCTTTTCTCCCCGTCAATTTCTGTGCGTGATAAAGAGTATTAATCATCCCGCGATGTCCGCAACCGAGTATCACTATTAATCCCAGCCTGGTACTGATAACTAGCGCCAGGTCATCCTTGATTTCATCGGATTGCCATCCCGAATTCTCTTTCACATAAAATCGGTTGGGGGTAATTTGTTCGAAGTCGGTAACCATCGGCACTTCGCCGGTCGTCATTATGTTATCGGCTATCTTCACCGGCTCTTTATTGAATTTGAAAACGGCTCCGAGCTTTTCAAGGTCTTCCAGGTGAAAAGGAATGCTGATGTTCCTTCGTTTATCTTCCTGCTGGCCTGCGTATTTTGCGTCCCGGACGTCGGGATGAGCGACCACTTCGACCTTCTTCCCCATCCGCTCCAGAACATTCCACAGACCGCCCGTGTGGTCTGCATGGCCGTGGCTCAAAACAATCTTATCGACCTTACGCAGGTCGATACCCAGCGCATCGGCATTATGTACGACGGAAATACTCTGCCCTGTATCGAGCAGGACATTGACTGTTTCTGTCTCTACCAGAATACTCAAGCCCCACTCTGCCAGAAGTCTTAGAGCGTCCGCGGTATTCTCACTCAGTGTCGTGATTCTAATTGCCATCTCCACTTACCGTCAAGATTATATGCTATCTATTCTCCCCGGGCAAATTCCCACGGCATAAACTCCGCCCTATTCAATCAGGACCAGCAAAGCCATAATCCCGATACCGGCTACAATTAATGCAAACTGCAACAAAGATTTCGATACTTGGACATCCCGCTGGAGCTCAGGTATCAAGTCGGCACTGGCAATATATAAGAAGCCGCCCGCCGTTATCGGCAGTAACACTGATGTATAACCATGAACATGCGGCCCTACCACGAGAGAAATAACAGTCCCCAGAACCGCCGTCAGAGCCGACAGCAGATTGAAAATCAGGGCTTTTTTCACTGTGAAACCGCCGTGAATCAGTATGCCGAAATCACCGATTTCCTGGGGTATCTCGTGCAGAACAACCGCCAACGTAGTCGCAATACCGACGGGAATACCCACAATGTAACTGGCTCCAATCATCAAACCGTCAAGAAAATTATGTACCCCGTCACCGATTAAATTCATCGTAACAATCGGGTGGACATGCTCGGCAGAGGTAGGAATATGACAATGTCTCCAGCGAATAAATTTCTCCAGAATGAAGAAAATTAACATCCCGATTACAATATATAAGGCGGAGAGCAGGTTTATACCTAATTCTTCAAAAGCTTCCGGTATCAGGTGTACGAAGGCACCGCCCAGCAAACCTCCAACCGCAAAACTGACCAGAATAAAGGTCACTTTCTTTAGCTTGTCCTGGCCGAGAGCAAGAGTGAAAACCCCTATCAAAGAAATAAGGCTGACCAGGATGACGCTCGGTATAGCGTATAACCATGTATTCATAATACCTCCAGTGCCCAAGACGTTAGTGAGTTATCTCACGCAATATAATTTAATTAATCGGAAGCTCCTCTTTGGCAAGATAAACAGAGACCTGTGAATTCCAGAATGTGGTTGTCTATTCTGAAACCGCTCTCTTTGGCAAGCTTTTCCTCCAGTTCAGCCAGGCTATGACCTGTGAAATCGACTACCTTGCCGCACCGATTGCATACCAGATGATGGTGGTGGTGCTCCGGCATGCCGACTGTATAGGTAGGATAATCCCCGGAAGTGTGTAACTCGCAAACGAGTCCCAGTTCTACCAGGATCCCCAATGTGCGATATACCGTCACTACCCCGATATCGGGGTGAGTCTGGTGTACGCTTTCATATATCGAAGCAGGTGTGAATTGAGTCTGACAGGCAATAATAGAGGCAATCACGGCACGACGCTGGTCGGTCAGCTTATAGTTATTCCTCTTCAATTCGGTATTTATCTTTTTCTC
>JAFGHZ010000039.1 GCA_016929875.1 Dehalococcoidales bacterium | reverse complement strand
TCTTTATCAATGAACCAGCCCATACCATAACTCGCTTCTTCCCCGTCTTTAATGAGGTTTATATCGGGCGTTTCCATTTCCTCTATAACTCTGGCAGGTATGATTTGCTTGTCATCCAGCATCCCGTCGTTCAGATTGACAATCATCCATTTAGCCATGTCTTCTCCGGAGGACATCACCCAGCCCGCCGGGACGGCACTGCGGTACACCGGTATATTACGGGAAATTATTTTCCCCAGGACCATCTGGTGCCCATCCGCTCGATCGAGACTGGCCGCGACGTCCGGCTTGGTGGTGGAATTGGTCATACCTAAAGGTGTAAAAATCCGCTCTTCCATAAAATCCTCGAAGCATTTTCCGCTGACTTTCTCCACCAGTGCGCCCAGTAAGGAATAGTTGAGATTCGTGTATTCGAAAGAAGAGCCGGGAGGCCGGTTGGTACGGATGTTTTTCATCGCCTCTATCAGTATTTCGAAAGCATTTTTGTCCTGAGGGTCGTCCTTGCATTGGAAAGCCACCGGTTCATGGATATTACCCGGAATGCCGCTAGTTTGATTTAATAATTGCTTTACCGTTATCTGCGCTGATATCTCTTCATCTTCCATACTGAATTCAGGGATGTAATATTTGAGGGGTTTGTCAAGGTCAATCAAACCTTCGTTCCATAACAGGAGAACCGCCATGGCGGTGAACGATTTACTGCAAGACGCCAGGTCGAAAATAGTTCGGGGAGTAACCATAGTGTGCTTTTCGAGACTGGCGGAGCCAAAACCTTTGAGGTAGGTGATTTCTTCTTCCTGGACAATCACCACAGACATTCCAACGATATTTTTCTGTGCCATCTGTTCCTGTATATACTGATCAATATGGGAAGACAATGGCTCACTGTTTTGTCCCGATACCAGTTGAGTACCCGCGATAATCGGGACAATTAAGATTACCAGTATTGTAATGACGATACAGTTTTGCTTTTTCATATAATTTTAATAGCGGTTGGTTAGAATAATTTAATACTTTCTGGCAACGCTGTCAAAGTCCTTCTTAATCCGGTATCATATGGTTTTCCTTGTCAGAGCGTGGTAAACTAACGTTAAAACGTCAATATTTTTATCGAGGGCGATTTATGCATTTGTTCATTACTTTCGAGGGCGGGGAAGGAAGCGGTAAAAGCTTACAGGCCAAGGCGCTCTATCGGAAATTATGCCTTCTGGAAATTTCCGCCATACTGGTTCACGAACCCGGCAGTACACCGCTGGGGGAAAAACTCACCCGCCTTTTGAAGTGGGGGCGCGCTACCAACATCTCGCCGGCCGGGGAATTGATGCTGTTCAATGCTGCCCGTGCCCAGCTGGTTACCGAAAAAATCAAACCTGCTCTGGAGTCGGGTAAAGTTGTCGTCTGCGACCGCTTTGCCGATTCCACGACTGTTTATCAGGGCTATGGGCGCGGATTGGATATTCAAGGCATCAAGACTATTAACAATATTGCTACCGGCGGATTGAAACCGGATCTAACCATACTCCTGGACATATCGGTCGAAGAAGGTTTCGCCCGAAAAAGTGGACAGGAGCACGACCGGTTCGAAAAGGAAGATAAAGACTTTCATCAAAAGATACAGAAGGGATATCTGAAGCTGGCAAAGGAAGAGCCGGAGCGATGGCTTATAATCGATGCCAGTCTTTCTGAAGAGAAAATACAGCAAATTATCTGGCAAAAGGTGAGCGAGTTACTTTCAAAAAGAGCCGGTAAATAATGGACAGGGTCAGGCGCCCCACGTTCATCGAAGAGAAAAATCAAAGGCGATGCGGTTACCGTAATGTCGCCGGTATCGATGAGGCGGGAAGAGGTCCGCTCGCGGGACCGGTGGTGGCGGCGGCAGTCATATTACCGCCTGATTTTGAGGCCGATTGGAAACATCTCGTCAACGACAGCAAGCAATTGACCGCTTCCGTGAGGGAAACGCTGTTCGATTGCATTAGCGATATGGCTCTGAGTATCGGGGTGGGTCTGGCGGATGTTGGTGTTATCGATTCGCGGGGTATCGTGAAGGCGACGCGTCTGGCGATGAAAAGAGCGGTCGAACAACTGGAACCGCCACCCGACTACCTCCTTATCGATTATATGGTTCTCCCTGAAGTCAGGTTGCCTCAAAAGGGCATTACTCACGGCGACTGCCTTTGTTTTTCGATTGCCTGTGCTTCGATTATCGCGAAGGTAACTCGAGACCGTCTGATGATAGAATTGTCTCAGACTTATCCTGAATACAAGTTCGATGAGCATAAGGGCTACGGTACACGCGGACATCTGGAGTGTTTGAGACGGCTGGGACCTTCGCCGATACACCGCCGTTCCTTTCAGCCGGTTAAAGAGTTGTGCATGCTGTTATGAAAAGAAAAGCGACCGGGTCTATCGGGGAGAAGCTGGCGGGTGAATTCCTGACGAAGCAGGGATACGAAATCCTCGAGACGAACTACCGCTGTAAAGAAGGTGAAGTTGACATAATCGCTAAAGACAGCGGTTTTTTAGTTTTTGTCGAAGTGCGTGCGAAGACGGGTTGCGGGTTTGGCAGTCCGGAAGAATCCGTTACCACGACGAAAAAAGAACACCTGAAAAATGTTGCGGCACGTTATCAGGAAACACATGGTAATTTACCGCAACAATACCGTATCGACTTCGTGGCCATCGAACTGGACAGAGCAGGGAAGCCGCTCCGCATCGAGGTCATCAAAAACGCCGTGGAAGAAAATTGAATCACCCTGCTATCTGTGCTAAATTTTAACTGGTTGAGATATTGCTTTTTATAATTGTGATAGGAGAAGGAAATGCGTTTACCTTTGATTGCCGGTAACTGGAAGATGAACACAAATGTAAGCGAAGCGGCGAAGCTCGTCAGCGAAATGCGTCCGCTAATCGAGACGGGGAGCAATGTGGAAAAGGTCGTTTGCCCCCCGTTTGTCTCGCTAGCCGCGGTCAAGGAAGTACTCAAAGGAAGCTCTGTGAAACTCGGGGCGCAAAACATGTATTTCGAGGAGAAAGGCGCTTATACCGGCGAGGTGTCGCCGTTAATGTTATCGGGGATTTGCGAATACGTCATTCTGGGACACTCGGAGCGACGCCAGTATTTCCACGAGACGAATGAAATTATAAATAAAAAAGTTCGTGCCGCTCTGAGAGTCGGGCTCAAGCCGATTGTCTGTGTCGGCGAGAGCCTGGTGCAATATGAAGCCGGGAAGACTGAATCGGTGGTGACCGACCACGTGACAGGCTCGCTGAAAGACATACCGGCATCCGATAGCCTGGTAATTGCCTACGAGCCGGTCTGGGCAATCGGTACGGGCAAAGCGGCAACCGGTCCGCAGGCGAACAAGGTGATAGGACTGGTCAGGAAGATTGTCGCGGGATTGTACGGCGACAGCTTCGCCCAAAAACTGCGGATTCTTTACGGAGGCAGTGTCACCGGCGATAATATTGCCGAGTTCATCGGACAGCCAGAAATCGACGGTGGGCTGGTTGGGGGAGCGAGTCTCAAAGTCGACCAGTTTGCGAGCATCGTCAAGCAGACGGCGCAAATGAAAAAATGAACAAAGTACTGGCAATTGTCGGGCCTACGGGCGTCGGTAAGACGCGTCTGGCGATTCAACTCGCCCGCCGTTTCAACGGTGAAATCATCAATGCCGACAGCCGCCAGATTTACTGCTATATGAATATCGGCACTGCAAAACCGTCGCAGAAAGAATTGTCTCTGGTGCCGCATCATCTATTCGATATCATTGAACCCGATAGGGAATTCAGCCTGGCGGAATATCAACACCTCGCTTTCGGGGCTATCGAGGCGATACAAATGCATAATAATAAATTGCCGCTGCTTGTTGGGGGTAGCGGACTGTATGTCTGGGCGGTGTTAGAAGGCTGGGTCGTCCCTGCAGTTCCTCCCGATATTGAGTTCAGAAAAGGACTGGAACAGAAGGCGGCAAACGGTGGTGCGGAGGAGCTTTATCAGGAATTAAAGAGCCTCGACCCTGCCGCCGCTGAAAAAATCGATCCGCGTAACGTCAGGCGGGTTATCCGTGCCCTCGAGGTCAGCAAAAGTGCCCTTGTTCCATTTTCGAAGCTGCAACAAAAAAAACCTCCGAAGTTTCAGTCGTTGATTATCGGATTGACTGCCGAGCGTAAAGAACTGTACCGTCGGGTCGATGAACGTGTCGATGAGATGGTCGAGCACGGATTTGTCGAGGAGGTCAGGAAGCTTCTGGACAAGGGCTATAATTTGAGACTGCCGTCGATGTTCAGCATCGGATACCGGGAAATAGGGCAGTACTTGCAGGGGGAAATGACACTGGACGAAGCCGTTTATAAGATTAAGGTCGGCACGCACCGCTTCGTCCGTCACCAGTATGCGTGGTTCCGTCTCGATGATGATAGAATTAAGTGGTTCGATGTGACAGATATAGATGAAGTGGCGGTGGAGAAAGCAGTCGCTGAGTTCCTTGAAAAATAACTTGACATAATCTAGACAGGAAGAATGAAAGGAGTCTGTTGTGATTCTGAGAATACTGGAAGTAGGTCCTCTCGGCACCGATTGCTATATTGTCGGCGATGAAGCCAGCAAGGAAGGGATGATTATCGACCCGGGCGGTGACGGAGACTTTATTATGGAACAGGTCGAAGCATCGGGGTTAAAAATCAAAACAATTGTCCTGACGCATGCCCATCTCGACCATATCGGGGCACTGGCAGAAGTCAAAGAGGCAACCGGTGCGGAAATCGCTATCCATGAAGATGAGGCGCCGTCGCATCCGACACTATCCCACGGCCGACTTCTCAAGGAAGGCGACATTATCACCGTCGGCAAGCTTCAGTTCAAAGTGCTTCACACACCGGGACATACCAGAGGCGGTATTTCCCTTGCAGGGGAGGGAGTTGTTTTTACGGGCGATACGCTATTCAATTCCGGCGTCGGCAGAGCCGATTTCCCCGGCTCCAGCTATGATGTAGAAATGAATAGCATCCGCAAGAAATTGATGACCCTGCCGGATAATTTCAAAGTATATCCCGGACATGGCCCGCCCAGTACCATCGGTGCGGAGCGGAGAGGCAACCCCTTCCTGCACGGGATGACGTAGCACCGATTGGTATAGTGTTTGTTTGAAGTTCAGCATACTTCCACGAATTGTGTTACACAGCGACCCACCCCTTTATCCCCGCCCTCTGAGGGCGGGGAATAACTACGAGAGGGAGGGCGTTCGCCCTCCCTCTTCTGGAGCTTCTACCTAATCTCATCGGATTTAGTAATCGCCAGACAAAAACAACTAAAACCGAGCACCCGCTGGTTTCCTAGAAATCGCGAATTTTTCATCTGTGGTATAATGCTCTCTATTCTTATCGAAAGAGTGTTTCAGACTGAATGGCATCTTTGAAAATTGAGGAAATCCCACTCGGTTCTCCCGATATCAAAAAATTTGCCGGGTTTCCCTGGTCGCTCTACAAAAATCAGACCGGCTGGACACCCCCGTTACGGGGCGACCTTCTGGGAAATCGTCTGCTCGGGCTTACCGGGCTCCTGACCAAAGTGCATCCGTATCATCAGCACGCCGAGGTGTCTCATTTTCTAGCATCCAGAGACGGCAAACCTGTCGGCAGGATTTCAGCGGCAATCAACAGGCGTTTCAACGAGCATTATTCCTCTAAAATCGGATTTTTCGGTTTCTTTGAGGTGATTAACGAATATGAAGTTGCTGAGGCTTTGCTGGATAAAGCACGGG
>JAFGHZ010000038.1 GCA_016929875.1 Dehalococcoidales bacterium | reverse complement strand
TCCTCGCCCATCCGGTAGGTCTTTTTTAATTGTTCCAGTTTTATCATGATACGCTACTTTCCCGTACTAAATCCGTCTTTCACTCTAATGTTCCAACAGGTCGCCCCGACAATTTGTTTAGTTACTATTTATTTTAGTAACTAAACTTATTTTTGTCAAGGGGGGGCTCATATCTATGCCGCAACAAATAGGAATTTTACCGACCGTTCAATTCATCGCGAAATGAACGATAAGCAAGCCGATAAGGGACATAACGGATATCGGCGGAATGCCGGGCACAGGTTTACCTTTCACTAAAAACCTCTGGATTAAAAAAGCACCGATGAGCCCGACCAGAGAAAAAGCGGCCACAATTACGGAACTGACAAATCCGTAGACAGCAGATACGGAAATCATGAGCATCAATGGAAAACCGATATCTCCCCCGCCTAATATGGAATATTCCCTTTCCGCCGCCTCGCCTTCGACCAGGGTCTGAAATCCACCCTTCCCGAAACTTCGGTTCCAGTTAGACTGCGTCTTGGGGATAACAAAAGCCGGTAAAGCATCGGATTGCGACAATTTCTTCGCCATCCACATCATATAGCCGAAACGGACGGCAAGAAAATCATAAATGGCAATGACCAGTAATACACCCATCAGCGGCCAGGGGTCAATCAGAATGCCGAATACCGCAGCAACGCCCGAGAGCGCAATGAGCATCAGTACATTATGCAGCCAGACCCGGGGAACAAAAAGCCATGTCAGGCCGCCGGCAATTGCCAGGATTCCCACTGCAATCAATGACGGTATCACTAACGCCAGCACGACGAATATCCCCCACGCATAGAGGAGGACAAACATGATTCTGAATACCCATTTCAATTTGGAAAGAGGAATAAGGAAAAGGACTACCCCGATTACAACTACCGCACAGAAAAAATAAAGCAGGGGGAACTGGGGTGATACATCGGGTATAACGATTTGATTGGTTTCCAGATATACGATTTCACGGGAAGCGACAAATGAAGCAATAACAGCACCGATAATGAATGCCAGACTGCTCCAGAGTACTACTCCCAATATACCGGTTTTCTTCATAACACAGCCAAAAATTACGGACGGCTAAAATGATTATACGGCTTTTACATCAAACGGGGCAAGGCTGTTTTCTTTACAGTTCTACTCGATTTCGGTTGGTTTTGTTTGGTAATCACTAAATCTTATGGGGCTAGGTAGAAATTCCAGAAGAGGGAGGGCGAATGCACTCCCTCTCGTGATTATTCCCCGCCCTGCTAGGGCGGGGATAAAGGCCTGTCCTTAGCCCGCCGCAGGCGGGCTAACGGAGGGGAGTCATTGGGTAATACAACCCACGTAGTTATGAGAAAACTCAACCAAATGCAAGTAGTACCCTCTTTATACCCTGACGTGCGATAATTCGACTTAATAAAGTCTTAACATTATGGTGTTACGATGATTTTAAACTGAAAACAGGAGGAATAAATGTGCCAGCTAATGGGAAGGAGGCGTAGAGGATGGGAATAGTTACACGCTCGTTGCGTAACGTCATCCGCAATCCCCTGCGCACCGCATTGATAACAATCATTTTAACCGTCAGCATCGGACTGGCCCTGACGATGGCAACGGTAAATGGCGCCGCCAGCAACCAGCTATCTTCGATAGGCGGGAATATCGGTACGGAAATTCAGGTAAGGCCCGCGGGGCAATTCGGGATGATGGGAGGAAGTGATTCGCTGGATGAAACGGCAGTGGATAAATTAGCATCTATATCTCACGTAGTCTCGGTGCAAACGAGCGCTCAAACGATTTACACCGGCGACAATCTGGAAACACCTGCTCCGTCGGATTCTTCATCCGGCAGCACCGACGATGCTCCCCCACCGAATTTCAACGGAGGGCAAGTTTTCCGTACGTTTGTATCGTCCATAATCGTTATGGGTTTCGACCCTTCTATTACAAATCCCACTTTGATGGGTAGTGCTACTCTGGAAATATCAGAGGGTCGCTACTTTACCCTCGACGAAAGCGATGCCGACGTCGTCGTATTCGGACAGAATTTAGCCGAAGCAAACGACCTGACCGTGGGTTCGACAGTAGATATAAACGGCACGACAGTAGAGGTCATAGGCATATTCTCTACCGGTCAGCGGTTTGGAGATAATATGTTCGTCATGCCTATCGACACCTTCCAGCGCCTGTTCGACATTACCGGGGTGACTTCCGTGACAGTCACCGCAGACGACGTCAGCAATGTCGATGGGGTAGTCAGCGCCATTCGCGAAATTTTCGACGAGGATACTGCCGATATCGTCACCGCCGAAAGCATGTACGAACGAATAGGAGGTTCTGTAACGAACGCCGGCAAAGCCAGCCAGATAGGGATGTTCGCCGCCTTCGGTGTCGCCGCAGTGGTTATTCTCTTCTCTGTAGCACTGATGGTGAGACAGCGGGTCAAAGAAATAGGTATTTTAAAAGCCATCGGGGCTTCCGGCTGGCACATCGGTCTTCAATTCAGTATTGAAACTCTGGTTATAAGCCTCGCCGCCAGCATCATCGGTGCCCTCATTACTTTCCCCCTGGCCAACAGCGTGGCAAAACTACTAAGCGGTTCGTCTAACACGATGATGGCAGGCGGAGGGCGTGCCATGGAATTTTTCGGGGGCGGTATTACCAGAATCGCAGGGATTAACGTGGCAGTCTCTCCCGAAATCTTCCTCTACGCACTGGCAACGGCTATCGTACTGTCGATTATCGCCAGCATAATTCCCGCCTGGTATATAGGCCATGTCAAACCTGCGGAGGTATTTCGCTATGAATAACGACGATAACATAATTGTGGTTGCTGACCTGGTAAAGCACTTTAAATCGGGTCCTACTGTAGTACCGGCGGTGGACG
Source organism: Dehalococcoidales bacterium (assembly GCA_016929875.1). GTDB lineage: Bacteria > Chloroflexota > Dehalococcoidia > Dehalococcoidales > Fen-1064 > Fen-1064. The sequence goes on along the minus strand of JAFGHZ010000038.1, from coordinate 4,681 downwards.
GGGTAAGCTTTCAAATACCCAGAGGGAAAACAGTAGCATTAAAAGGACCCAGTGGTTGCGGAAAAACAACTCTACTCAGCCTGTTAGGAGCGCTGGATAAACCTACTTCCGGCAGTATAATTGTCGATGGGGTAAAAATATCGGAGCTGCGCGGCGGTAAAGAGGTACAGTATCGAAGACAAAAAATCGGCTTTGTTTTTCAGAGTTACTATCTCGTCGCTAACCTGACAGCGATAGAAAATGTCATGTTGCCCATGGATCTTATGGGTACAAAAAAAACCGAACAGCAGGATAAAGCACTCCAGTTGCTGGAAAAGGTAAAAATCGGCCCGAAACTACACTATCGCTATCCGAGTCGGCTCTCCGGTGGGGAACAGCAACGCGTAGCGATTGCGCGGGCTCTGGCTAACGACCCGTCCGTCATTCTGGCAGATGAACCTACCGGCAACCTTGATTCTAAAACAGGTAACATGATTGTGAACCTGCTCCACAGTCTCAGTAAAGAAGGAAGAACACTGGTAATCGCCACCCATGATGCCGGCATAGCCGCCGGCGCCGACGCCGTCATTGAAATGCAGGACGGGAGAATATCCAGGACCTTTGTGCACTTCAACAAATAGAGTGCACCGTACGGACTATCGGCTAAAGCAAAGATGCCCCCGCTCTTAATCGGGGGCATCTTTTTCATATTCTCAATTTACCCGGGGTTTAGTTATTTACCCAGTGATGCTTGTCCTTCTTGGCTCTCAGCTTGCTCAATCCGCAGTCGTAGCAAATACCGTTATGGCAACAGATTACCTGACCGCATTCGTGGCATTGCCACTTTTTCTCTTCTTTCTTAAGAAACTTAGCGATACCATTTTTCTTGATATACTCGAGGTTTTCAATCATGCTCATCTTGAAATTAGTTTTATACTTCTTATCGAGCTTAATGAGATTGGCACAGGGAAACTCATCGCATTCATAACAGTACTTTATTCCCCCACCCGAAAGTAAGGTACAACCCCTTTTTAGAATGGCGCACTGCTTGTCCCTCGGTCTGCAACCGCCGCAATATGCTTCTCTGACACCTTTGTTCCGAATATCGTTCTTCAAAGCCATGTAAGCGGTGCATATATTACAGTTCATTCCACAAGGAGCGATTAATTCCTCTTTCATTCCTGCTTCACCTCGATAGCTGGTATTTTATCACTAAAATCGAGAGTAAACAAAAAATCACAACCCTCAAAAATTTGACTTAAACGGCTTGAGGGTATAGGATAAAATATAAAGCTACTCTTGCTCCCAGCTTGCCTTGACATTTTATTGTAATCAATATAGTATTACGACAACCTAAAAATTGGAGGCCAGAGATGAAGCTCAACATTATCGGTTTCGGTCAATGCGGCGGGAGAATAGCAGATGAGTTTGCCGCTCTGAATGCGATGGCGCGCCATTCCCGCAAAATCGAAATCGCTCCCTGTGTCATCGCCGTCAATACGGATTCCACTGACCTCAACGGACTTCACACCATTTCAAAAGATTACCGCCACAGGATTCTTATCGGTAATCGGCAGACCGGCGGACATGGTGTGGGTAAAATCAATGAAACCGGCGCCCAGATAGCCAAGGAAAATAGCGATAAAATTCTCGACGCTATTCGTAATGAAAAACGGTTCCTGGAAGCCGACGCTTTCTTGCTGATAGCATCCGCCGCCGGCGGCACCGGCTCCGGCTCCATCTCTGTCATGACTAAAGTCCTTCGAGAAAGATATCTCGATAAACCGATTTACAATCTCATTATCCTCCCCTTCGAACATGAAGAAGCTACCGAAGAGAGAACAGTCTATAATGCCGCAACCTGTTTGAAATCCGCTTACAACGTCGCAAATGCTGTTTTTCTGGTTGATAACCAGCGATTTATCAAAAAGGACAGCACCATCTTCCAGAATATCGATAAAATAAATCGTATGATTGTTGCCCCCTTCTACGACCTGCTGTGCGCTGGAGAAGAGAAAAAAATGAAATTCATCGGCTCGAAGACATTGGATGCCGGCGACATTATCCAGACCCTCAAGGGCTGGACTGTCATCGGATACGGCAGAGCCGAAGTGGAGAAATTCAACCTCAAGTTCAGAAAAATAACCCATTTCATGGATAAAAGTGCGCAGACCTTAAAAGGCATCAGGGCTCTCGATGAAGCAATGAGCGAGTTATCTGTCGCCTGCAACCCTGCCGATGCCGCAACCGCGATATATCTACTTTCCGCTCCGGCAAGAGAAATGAACATGGACCTGGTAAAAGAGTTGGGCGATTACTTGAGAGCAAAGGCGCCTCAAGCTATTATCCGCAACGGCGACTATCCTCAGAACAGAGATTCGTTAAACGTACACCTGGTGTTCTCCGGATTGACCAACGTCGAAAAGATCAGGAAATACTACACAAAATCGACTGAATTGATCCCTGAATTCAAGAGACGGCAAGAAGAAAATGAAAGGAAGCTGAAAACCCTCGATGAAGCAGGGAACAGCATTCCTACCTTATACTAATACTAAAAAACAAAAATGAAATTATTAGTAATCGGTTGTGGGCAATGCGGAGGTAGAATAGCTTCCGAATTTGCGCGGCTCGGAATGAGGGCGCGTGTCGAACGTTCTGTCGATATCATCACCGATACTTTTGCAATTAACACGGATACTGCAGATCTGACAGGACTTTCCTATATTAAACGTGAATTCGACCACCGCATACTTATCGGCGTCAGGACCACCAGCGGGCACGGCGTCGGAAAAATCAACGAAATTGCGGCTGAAGTCGCTAAAGAAGACAGTGATAAAATCCTCGAGGCAATCGGCAAGGCACGGGAGTTGGCTGAAACGGACGCATTTCTTGTTATCGCCAGCGCGGCTGGCGGAACAGGTTCGGGCACATTGCCCGTCGTAGCGCAGGTGCTAAAAGACCACTACCCCGAAAAACCGGTATATTGTCTCGTTGTACTCCCCTTCAAGCATGAGGAAGCGACCGAAGACAGATCGGTTTACAATAGCGCCGTGTGTCTGAAATCGGCATATCTGGTATCCGATGCAGTCTTCCTGGTGGACAACCAGAAATTCGTGAAAAAAGGTTTATCCCTGAGCACCAACCTCGCGAGAATCAATGCAATGGTGGCGGAACCCTTTTACAACCTGCTTTGCGCCGGAGAAGAGAAAGTTCCGGAATTCGTCGGTTCCAGAACAGTCGACGCCGGAGACATCATCCAGACCCTTGCCGGCTGGACGGTTATCGGACACTCTTCCACCAAAAAACCACCCTTCAAGTTCTTCTCTGGTAGAAAGCAAAACCACTTCCAGAGTAAAGCCGTCGAATCTCAGGAAGGTATTCAAACCATGAGTTCCGCTCTGGCGGATTTATCTGTGAAATGCGAACCTAAAGACGCTAACAAGGCATTATACTTGCTGAGCGGTCCCACGCATAAAATGGCGGTGGGACTAATCAGCGAACTCAGTATCGCTCTCAGACAGTTCGCCCCGAATTCAATAATTAGGAGCGGGGATTACCCCCGCCCCAAACATACCCTGGAAGTAGCTGTCATTCTCTCGGAATTAGCCAATGTCAGAAGGGTAAACGATATATTTAACAATGCCATCCTGTATATCGCCAACAAAAAACGCTCACACGGCAAGGATTCGAAGTATCAGGAACTGGAAACATCGTTCCGCGATATCCCGTCATTTATCTAAATGCCTGCCCGATCCCGCTACTGAATTCCAACCCTCTACAGCAAACAGCACTACTTAACGAATATATTCCACGCCTGTTCCATCGCAGCTTTCTTCGTCTCCCGGGCCTGTTTTATTGCAGAGTTGAACAGTTGCATGGCTTGCTGCGCACTCTGTTCATAAGCCGCCTTCGACTGTTCCTTCGCTCTCAAATATGCTTCTTCCGCCTGTTTCTCGGTAGCTTTTTGGGCTTGAACTGCCATATTCAATGCTGCATCTAATGCTGAGAAAGCAGCGTTTTCGGCTCTAACAAAATCAGCTTCCGTCTGCTGTTCCGTATCACGGTAAGCCACCCATATTTCCTTCTGTGCGTCGAGATATGCGCTGTAGGCTTTTTGGGCCCTTCCCAGGAACTCATCATACGGTTTTACGCCTTTCGCTTCGATTGATTTACCGGTCCTCTCCTCAGCTATTTTCCCTTCTCTTTCCTCAGCTGGTTTATTGGTCTTTTCTTCTGACGGTTTCGACATTTCTATCCTCGCTCCTTTATTCTATTCTTTCACTAGAATAATTACTTTCCTTTTTGTGGTTCGTCCGGTTGCCCCGGCACATCTTTATTGCTCTCATACATATCAGACAGGAAATTCAAACGGTCCTCAACCATCCTCCTGAATTCCGTTGGACCTCGCCTGTCACCGCTCTGGACGTTCTTCTGCCCGCTCTGTTCTGTACCCTTACCGCTCTTTTTGCTCTCCGCCTCTTCGCCCCGGCGCACCGTCCTCGTCTGTTTTTCCATTGATTCGGCGATTCCCGTAGCCAGACGTTCCGATTTCAAGAATCCGGCGACGGATTCGGCAAATACCTGCATCCATGTATTGACCGCCTCCTCCGTGGCCTGCTGTGTCAATATAATCGCCCTGTCCGCCGCTTCCATAGCGATTTTAGCGCTATTTCTCGCCAGTTGGCTCGCTTTTTCGGCTTGT
>JAFGHZ010000037.1 GCA_016929875.1 Dehalococcoidales bacterium | reverse complement strand
GACTACGGCGAGGGCTATAAATTCGTCACGCCGGTATAGTTTTATCCTGCTTTCTGCCTGTGGAAAAACGGATGGGCCGTTATGTCGCATCCCTCCCATGCTGTTGACAGACAGAGGTATAATGTTCTATTCTCTATCAGCAAAACATAAACAAATAAGGAGAGAACTGTGACCGCATTTTTAATCGTCGTCACTTTTATTATTGCCTATCTGCTCGGTTCCATTCCGACCGCTTACATCGTCGGACGTTTCAGAAAGAAGACGGACATACGCACTGTCGGAAGCAGAAACATGGGAGCGATGAATGTCTTTTATAGCGTCGGCTTCTGGTGGGGCGCTCTGACATTAGCTGTCGACATCGGCAAAGGTGTCCTGGCAATGGTAATCGCAAATCTATTTAATATACCCCAACTGGCATATCTTGCCACCGGCATAATAGTTATTCTGGGACACAACTTCCCGGTCTTTCTGAAGTTTCGCGGCGGAAAAGGCGGCGCGACCGCCGTGGGTGTACTTAGCTATATTATGTTTCCCTTCGGATTCCTCATCGGGTTAGCTATTTTCACAATACTGATGTTGATTACCCGCTTCCCGACCCTCAGCTACGGCATCGGTTTAATCAGCTTCCCGTTCTCGGCATGGCTGCATTACCACTGGGGATGGGGAGTAGTTTTCTCTGTAGTAATCGTCGCCATCCCCTTCGTCAGATACATCCCGAGACTAAAAGAAATATACAAAAAAGCAGGCAGCTTACGACACGCCGTACAGCGCAAAAATCTGAAGGACAGGTTCTAGAATAAGGCCCGCCGGGAATCATGTTCTACTTATGTGACCGGTAGATTTTCTGCATCATGCAAACATCGAGCAGCTTGCCGAACTTTTTACCGACCTCTCTCATCACTCCGATGTTTTCGAAGCCGAATTGCTCGTGAAGGCGGATGCTGACATCGTTAGTATTAGTAATCCTGGAGATAACGGTATGTAAACCTGCTTTTTCGCCCTCGGCAAGGATGGCTTTCATCAACTCTTTACCGATGCCGCGGTTCCGGAAATTGCCCTTGATATACAGGGAAAGCTCTACGGTATCAGAATAAGCGCAACGGTCCGACCACCGGCTCAGAGAAGCCCAACCTACAATTTCATCGTTTATTTCAGCGACAACAACCGGATTTTTCGGGCCGTGCTCTTCTAACCATCTCTTTTGCGAGGCAACGGTCTTCGGCTCGATATCGAACGAGGCATCGGTATTCAGAATCGCTTCATTGTATATCCCGGTGATTGCAGGCACATCGGAAAGGGTCGCTTTTCTTATTCGGGGTATCATTTATTTTCTTCCGCCAGTTATAGTACCCAATATTATATAACAAAAAACGATCTAAAATTCATCTTCCTCGATACGCCTGCCTCCGACGGATGCAGGCTGTTTCATGAATTCCTTTATATCATTGAGTTCCTTGCGATAACTGCACTGCAAACACTGCTCGAACCAGCCGTCTGTATCTCTATCTATAAACAAGTCGCCCCCGCAACGGGCACAGGAATTCAATCTCCAATGTAACATATCGATCACCCCCTTTATCACATACCCGCCAACATCTTGTAACGAAATTTTACACACATAGATATACGGTGTATGTGACAATGGTCGCATTTCGAGGGGTAAAAGCGGACCCTGCGGGGCATTCGAAAATAACAGCTACGAACCGGCTTTCGGGGTCTCTTCGACGACAATTTCAAACGAACAAGTGAGGGCACCGGTAGGACAAACTGCTTCGCAGGTAGTGCACCAGTGGCAATCTTCCGTCTCGATAATCGTGACGACACCGTTAACCATAGCAATAGCGCCACAACTACAGACACTGATACATAGTCCGCACTTATTGCACTTCTTCTGGTCGATCGATGGCATTTCAGCCAATGCAGTTCGCCTCCGGTATACTAATAATTTATACGATAACGAGACATCCGTCTGTAACCTTTGTCTCAAATCGACTCTGTAAGTATTTTCTGTAAGGACTCCTTATCGCTGATAACGATGCGGTGGTTTTCCAACCGGATATATCCTTGTTCCTCCAGGGCTTTCAAAGAACGGGCTACTACTTCCCTCGCTGTTCCCGCCATTGCCGCCATTTCCTGCTGCGTGAGGCGCTGAACGGGAGCGACTCCGTCCCCGGCATGAGTAAGCAAAATCTTGACCACTCTACCCATCACATGGCGGAAAGAGAGGTCCTCAACCAGGGTAAAAAGATGCCTGGTCCTTTCCGCCAGTACCTTGATGGCGTTTAGAGTCAATCCGGGGGACTGTCGCAATATAAGTTGAAACTTGTCCCTCTTTATTCCGTAGAGAATGACGGGGCCAAGCGCTTGAGCGCCGACCGGATTTGCTTTGCCGTCGAAAATAGGAATATCGTTAAGAACATCTCCCGGCCGTGCGATACTGAGTATCTGCTCCTTCCCCTGTGCCGAAGTTTTGAATACCTTAACAGCACCGGCAGCAACAAGAAAAAACGTATCCGACGTCTCCCCTTCCCAGAGGATAATCTCTCCTCGCTGGAAGGTCTTCTCGGAAAAAACCTGTCCGACGATATCCAGTTCCTTATCGTTCAGGACTGAAAAATAAGCCGTTGATTTCAGAATAGCAGTATCGATAGCCATTGGTTCGACATAATACGGTGTAAATTCTCGTATTATGTCGATTATATCAGCTTCCGGGAACACGGGCAACGAAACAATCTAATTTTCGATTAAAACCCGGGTCAACACTCAGGGCTTCCTCTCCGGCGATTCGACTCCGCCCTGTTCCATCAATTGTTTCCAGCGTTCTTCGCCGAGACATTGCCGCGCCGAGGCACACCATTCGATACAGGACGGCATTTTCTCACGAAAAACCATCGTCCCGCACTTCTGGCACCTTATTCTTGTTTCATCGGAAAAAATCTCTACTTCGGCACCACAGTTCGGGCACTTGTATAATTCCACCCGCAGTTTCCGCATATCCTGTCCGGGACATTTACCGTACATACAGTCACCCCTGTAATTTCTTCTTATAAAATATCGTAAGGGAACGCGACAAACTATACTGTGACAAAAATCATATTAAGCATTTCTTCACATTCAAACCAACTATGAAACGCTCCGGAACAGATTCACTTTGATACCATTAAGAGCCGAAATCGATACGGAAAAATCTATAAGTACTATGACCAAAGTGCTATTGTCTAACATAATCCAGATAGATACAATGGTTGTGTAATTTTGTTCACATTATCTAAAGGATAGTCACAATGGTTTCTTCTTTATACACAAAAACAGAATGGCGCAAAAATATGCCGCAGGCTGAGGCCCTGGCACTGATTCCTGAGGTCATGGCACGCAAATTCAAGGTCATTCCCCTGGAAGTCAGCGATGGAACTCTGCGTGTGGCAATGACAAACCCATCCGATATCTTCGCACTGGAAGCCCTGTCGACTACAACTCACAAAAGAATCGAGCCTTATCCCGCCAGTATCGAAGAAGTCCTGGAAGCCATCGACCTTAACTACAAAGGTTACGACGAGATTAAAAAGAAAATCTCAGGACTTACCGTCCCGGTACGTACCTCCGACAATAACACTGCGAAGGTCGAAGAAGCATCAGCTATCGACAATATTAACAATACCCCTGTCGTACAGGCATTGACCCTCATAATCGATGAAGCAGTAAAAGCCCGCGCCTCTGATATTCATTTGCAGCCGCAAGAGCATAATTTAAGGGTTCGTTACCGTATCGATGGTACTCTCTATGACATGCTTTCATTGCCTCTCGAAACCGTAAGCCCTCTTTGTTCGCGCATAAAGATCCTGGCGAACATGAATATAGCCGACCACCACCGCCCGCAGGACGGACATTTCTCTATCAACGCAAAGGGACGGCTATTGGACATACGCGTAGGCACCGTGCCGACCGTATACGGCGAGATGGTAGCTTTACGCCTGCTGGATAAATCCCGTGTCAATTTATCGCTTAGCCAGCTTGGTTTTCTCCCTGACAGCCTGGCAAAATACGAAGATATGCTGAAGTCACCTTACGGTATGATTCTGGTAAGCGGCCCTACCGGCGCCGGTAAGACGACCACTCTTTATGCTTCTATTAACCGCCTCGACCATAAAGCCCTGAATATTATCACCATCGAGGACCCGGTCGAGTACTGGTTCAACAATATCAATCAAATCCAGGTCAATACACGAGCCGACGTCACCTTCGCAGCCGGGCTCAGGTCGATACTTCGTCTCGACCCTGACGTGATACTGGTCGGAGAGATACGCGACGCTGAAACCGCCAACATCGCTGTCCAGGCGGCTCTAACCGGACACCTGGTTTTGTCCTCAATCCACGCTAACGATACTGCCAGCGCCGTACTTCGTCTCTTAGACTTAGGAGTGGAACCATTTTTGGCTTCTTCGGCGCTAATCGGGGTTATCGCACAAAGAATGGTACGGCGTATTTGCCCGAAGTGTTCTCAGCCGATGGAACCCTCTCTCCTGGAGAAAATTGCCTATCAGAAAGAAACCGGCGAAGAGAAAAAAGAGTTCTTACACGGTAAAGGCTGCCAGTTCTGTTCTAATACCGGTTATCACGGGAGGACCGGCATATTTGAAATCATGCGAATCAGCGACAAGATGAAAATGATGATGTTGAACAGAGTTTCTATATCCCAGCTCAAAGAACAGGCACTATCGGAAGGAATGGTAAATCTGATGAAAGACGGTATGTATAAGGCAAATGCAGGTATTACCACTCCACAGGAAGTTTTGCGCAACACCTTTACTACTGAATAAACTGGCTAAATCGAGGGTAAAAATATCGTTTATAAGTACATCGCATATAAAGAAGATGGCAATCTGGTCAAAGGTAAACTTTCTGCTGACACCGAGGAAGCCGCAATCAATCTACTGGATTACGCAGGCTACAAAGTAGTCAGCATTAAGTTATTTGTATCATTTCTCAACTCAACCAAATTCTCAATAACTCCCACCAAAACCAAACCGAAGGAAATCATCCTGTTTTATCGCCAGTTAGCATTGCTTCTCGAATCAGGTCTGGACATCGTCTCCTCATTAAAAATATTACAAGGGCAAGTAGATAGTGCCAGCCTCAAAAACGTTCTCAAGGATATAATCGCCGACATTCGCAGTGGTATCCCATTATCGACTGCTATGGAAAAGCACCCGAAAACTTTTTCCACATTGTCCAGAAGGTCCCTCCGCGTCGGAGAGCGGGCCGGCGGTATGGAAACAATCCTCAGACAAATTGCCGACTACATGCAAAAAGAAATTGATACCACCAAAGGTATCAAAAGCGCCCTGAAATATCCCATCATTGCTCTGATTGCTACCGTCGTCGTTGTTGGAGTATTGGTTGGCTTCGTTTTGCCGGCTTTCGGTAAGTTGTACGCATCCATCGGGACAGAACTACCCTCGCTCACCAAAGGGCTCCTGGATTTTTCCTACGGCGTTCAACACAATGGCATCCTGATTCTCACGGTGATACTGGCTATCGTCGGCGGTATTTTCATTTATGTCAGGACGCCGAAAGGCAGATATCAACTGGACAAGCTGCTCCTCAATATGCCATTGCTCGGACGTATCAATCGCCTGAAAGAATTATCGCGTTGCTGTCGTAGTATCGCGCTATTGTTTCGCGCCGGTTTACCGTTAACCGAAATTATGCCGCTGCTAATCGACAGCACCACGAATAAGGCAATGATCGAAGCACTTTCCGAAGTACAGCAAGATATGCTCAAAGGAGAGGGGTTATCAAAGCCGATGGCAAAAAATAAGCTCTTCTTGCCGACAATGGTCGAGATGGTCAAAATCGGTGAAGAAAGCGGTAAGCTGGACACTACGGTACTTGCCGTTGCGGAGAGTTATGAAACCGAGGCTAAAGATAAAACCGACTCGGTCATCGGGCTTATCCAGCCTGCAATGACGATTATTATCGGCGGAGTTATCGGTATCATCGCCATGTCCATGGTTACGGCAATGTATTCGGTATACGGACAAACATTCTAAACATTCCGAAAATACAGAGACAAAATGAATAGAGTTAGAAAGGCAATAACCGGAGGCGAAGAGGGAACCACATTCGTGGAAACCCTGGTGGCGCTGGTAATACTGAGCACAGTTGCCCTGGCATTTCTTAGCGGTCTAGCAACTATTACCAAGGCAGGAGCAATCACCGACACCCAATCCACGGCAGAATCTCTGGCATTAAGCCAGATGGAATACGTCAAGCAGTGTACTTATCAAGTTAATGTGACACAATACCCGGTCGACCCTGAATTGACCGTCCCCTCGGAGTGGGAAGTACTACCTGCCTCTGTCCAGCCGGTGCACGTCACCGATGACGGGCTTCAGGAAATTACGGTTAGCGTTCAATATCATGACCGGACAGTATTGAGTATGAAGGGTTATAAAGCAAACCGATGAGAAACGGAGAAAAAGGGTTCAACACAATCGAACTGATTATCAGTATTGCGCTGATTACTATAATTGGACTTGGAAGCTATATGGTCACTCATCAAACAATGACGATCAATAGCAAGGGCCAATCGAAAATGACCGTCGTAACGCAGGCCGAAAATGCCGGCTACTGGATTATACTTGACGCTCAAATGGCGGAAAATATCACCACCGACGACCTGACTTCACCGAATTTTATCATTATCTCGTGGACGGATTGGGATGTATTAGGCCTCAATTCTGTCTATCACACGTCAACCTATTATTTCGATGATCTTGCAGATGGCATCGGGATCTTAATGAGACGTCACTGGAGCAGCGCCGGCGCTAATGAGACCTCGATTGTCGGCGAATACATCTACTATGAACCCACCGACCCGGGGAATACATCTTCGGCAACCTACCAGAGCCCTGAATTAACTGTACGGATAGTAACCGAATATAAGGGTACCATTGAAAAGCGTGAATACAAAATAACGCAACGCCCCAATTATGACTGGTAACAAAACAATGAATAAAATCTTCAAAAATATCTGTAGAAACGAGCAGGGACAAGCACTGCTGATCGTGCTGGCATTATTGGTATTCGGAGGGTTGACAATAACTCCCTGTCTCAATTTTACTGCCACCAGTCTAGCAAACAGCAGGGCAATCAAGAGCGATCTTGATGGAATATATGCCGCTGACGCAGGTGTCGAAAACGCCATCTGGTGCCTGGAGCACAATCAATCACCGCCAACCCAATTAAGCGGAGAACTGAATCAGATGGATGTCACTCTCTTGACCGAAGATATGGGCAGTTTCATTATGTATCTGGGAGAAATGCTGGCACCGGGAGAACACGCCGACTATCTTAGCATTCACGGTGAAATTGAATGGAATGAAACAGCACAAGCTTATAAATATACTATCACTGTCACCATGACGGATTCGGAATATCCGATTATCCACCTTACCGGTATAGGAGCGAGATTACCGGTAGGCTATAGTTATGTAACAAGCTCTGCCGCAGACTTCCCGGATAACCTTTCAAATAACGAACCTGATATAATATATGACTCCATGGGTGCCCAGATGGTCAACTGGGAATTCTCCACACCATCCCCTTCGGTTACAACAAGTGACCCTGTTGTAACACAAACATTTTACTTCACGGGAGAAGAGGAAATTCATGGTAACTATGCATGGGTAGTTGCTAACAGGGAAGATATCGGCGGGGTAGGCGAAATTAACGGAACGCTGTATTTGATAAACGCAACAGCAACTAATACCTTGACCGGTGAAGTTACCGGTCGAATATCAGCCAAGGTTATGATGGTTAACGGACTGGCACTGGTGATGACATGGGAAATACTAAAATAGATATCTTTAAACAGCTGCCCTCAAAACTCAAACTGAGCAAGACGGTCTTTATCGTTCTTGGCGCAGGAATTATGGTACTGGCCGTAGCCATCTTGATTATGACGTACTCCAGACAAGCTGCCGAACAAAAGCGTCTGAAAGATGAGATGGCTGTGTCTCAGGATAGATTATCCAAGCTGGAACTGGTCCAACTTATTAGTCGGAAAGAAAGCCTTGAAGAAGAACTGAATCAAGTGAGCTCAGAACTTCAAGATATAAAGGATACCGTGGGTTTGCCTATCAATAGTATTTCCGCAAATGATATCCTTTTCGCTCTTGCCAGAGAATGCAATGTGACACTGACAAGTTCGATATCCTCGGATGTCTTTACCTCCAGGCTGAACGATATTCCATGCTATATACTCACTATGGCGATTAGTGTTGAAGGTGAGTTACCTGACATCGTTGACTTCATTTTCAGACTGAAGACCGATTTTATTAACGGCAGGGTTGATTCGATAGGCATCTCTACCTCAGGAATGCCCGGGGAAACAACCGAAATAACCGAATTACTCGAAATTATCGAGGAGACCGAGGGGCCATCAAACCCGACCGCCTCCATCAAATTCACAATCTATTCATACAAAGGCAGCGAATGATGGCAAAGAAATTAACGACCCTTTACATTGACGATATCGGGATTAGATTACAGGTCACCAAAGGTAACCTGGTGAGATTCCAGGGTTCCATACCGCTGGAGCCGTCTCTAATCGAAGGGCTCATTATCAAGGATACGGCAGAGGTCGCCTCCAGAATCAGGATATTCCTCAAAAAGAATAAAATACGCACCCGTCGGGTTATCTTCGGTATCAGCGCCGCTCACAGCCTGACCCGACTGCTTACTCTCCCGATATTACCTAAATCCCTCCTGGACGAAGCTATCGTTCGTGAAGCGAAAAGATTGTTGCCGCTGGCAATAGAAGAACTTTACCTGTCATGGCAGATTGTTTCCTCCGCAGAAGGCAAAACACAG
>JAFGHZ010000036.1 GCA_016929875.1 Dehalococcoidales bacterium | reverse complement strand
GCCTCGGCAATAACAACTGGGGGCAGGACATCGGCGATGCCGTCATCAGCGGCGTCGTACCGGCCGGAGCGACCGTCGCTTTTCCCGACAACTACAAAGGGACGGCCAGCGATGCATTTTTCTACGCCGGCATCGACTCCGGCACCAGCGACGGCGATGTCTATAAAATCACTTTCGTCCCGCCGCCGGGTGCCTCCGCAGCCTCAGACCTGAATATCGGAATAAACGGCGGACTGGCGGGAGTCGATATCGCCGGACTATCAAGCAACGGCAATACAATCCTGTCAGGTTGCGCCGGGACTGCCGACGTGTACCTCAGCAATGACGGCGGGGCAAGCTGGACAAAATGCACCAAGCCGCCCACGGGACAAACGGGCACCTGCATTATTATCGCACCCGATTTCGCAACGCAGCACAAAGCATACGCCGTTACGAAAGGCGCGGAGAGCAGTTTTTCTTATTCCGGCGACGGCGGTGTCACCTGGAACCAGCTTAGCTTGATAGATACGAAAATCACCACCATCGTCGACCTGGCGATACCATCGATATCCGATATCTTTATGCTCACTTTCAATTCGGAAGGACTGAAACACAGCCTCTGGCGGACGCAAGACAGCGGCACCACCTGGGAGAGAATTCTCTGCAGTGGTCTTCCCGGAATCGGCAACCTGGGGCTGGTGAAGACCATTCCTCAATACAGCGCGAGTTCCCGGACCATCCTGCTTGCCGGGCAGAAAAGCGGTAGCCCGACAATCTGGAAATCGACCGATAACGGGCAGAGCTTTACTTCTTCCGTCGCTCCTTGCGATATCAATGCCTGGGCAGTCGCCGATGCTAACACCTGGTTTCTCGGCGGTTATGACGGGAGCAAGGGGCTGGTCTATTACACCTCGAACGGTGGTACCTCTTATACGATAACGGCCGACGTGGGCAACCCGTCTCTAAACTCCATCGTACTCTCCCCGAATTACGCTCAAGATAAGACGGTAGCAGCCGGGAATAATACGGGGCAGGTCTATTTATCGGAGGACAACGGAGCACATTTCAGAGTGCTCGGACAACAACTACCTCTTTCCGCAGGGTCCGGCAGGATAAACCTGGCCTTCGACAGCAGGTTCAGCGAAAACAGAAACATTTACGCTACAACAGACGCCAGGGTAACCGCCGCCAGTAAAGAGAGGCTCTTCCGCTTCACTATCGGGCAGAGTATCGGCTGGCAAAGTATCTACGGCGGCTTGCCGGAGAACGCCACGCTGGAACAGGTACTGGTCGCTAACGACGGCACTCTCTACGCCGTCAATACCCAGGCGGTAACCGCCGCCGACAAGAAAGGCGGAATAATACGCTCCCTGAACCCGGGCAATTCCGCTCCGACCTTCGAGGTTGCTCTCCGCGGACTCGAAGACACGGTCATCCTGGCTCACCTGTTATCGGTCAATAATCGTCTCTGGTCGGTCGATAATAAAAATACCCGCCTGATGACCTTCAACGACAGCCTGACTCCCGCAATCACTCTGTTCTCGCCCTACGACAAAACGGAAGGATTAGATACCTCCGGCATCACCCTGCAATGGATAGGCGTGAACGGTGCCACGGAATACGAGTGGCAAATCAGCGACGATACCGGCTACTCCGGGCTCCCCGGCGGGTTCACCGGCAATACCGAATCGACATCAGCCCGCCCGACAGGGCTATTGCCGGGGATGAAATATCACTGGCACGTCAGAGTCAGCAAGCCTTTCCTCGGACGGTGGTCGGAATCGTCATCGTTTACCACTGTCCTCGGCGGGAATAATACGGCGCCCCAGATTTCCCTGCCGGCACCCGGGGCACAAACCTCCCTGAACCCGGTTTTTCAGTGGGGAATGATTGCCGGAGCAACCAGATACGACTTACTCGTAGCCGAAGATGCAGAATTTGAGCACATCGTAATCGATAGAACGGGGGAAAATGCCCTGGAGACCAATGCCTGGCAGAGCGATATCAATCTGGAGAACGATACCGTTTACTACTGGAAAGTCAGAGGGCGCTCTGCCAACAGCAGCAGTGCCTGGAGCGCCGTCAGCACTTTCATCACCGACGCCGCACCTGCCCCAATCGTTGAAAGCACTGCCCCGCCTATCGTCCATGAGACTGTTACAACCGAAACGGTAGTCCAGACGATAGTCGTCCAGCCGACGCTTTTAATACCGGAGACGACAGCACCGCCCGCTCAACAACCCGTAAATGTCAATATAAATATCCCGGAATGGGTAATGTACGGCGGTTTAGGTCTACTGGGGACAATACTGATAACGCTGCTAGTACTCATGATAAACATGATAATTATGATAAGAAACAATCGTCCGTGGTGAAAGCAGGCGAGGGCCTACTTGTAGTCGAGCAGGACGACTTGCAGAGAGAGCGGAAGGTTATTTTTATTCACGGACAGCTTGGGCTGGGGGACCGATTCCTTGACACCCATCTCTTTAAGAAAGCGGTCGACTGTCGCCAGGTCTTTTTTCATAACCTCGGTTTTGTAATGCATCGGGATGACAACTTTCGGCTCCAGGCGACGGACAACTTCTGCGGCTTGAGTAGCATCAATCGTGGAGACGCCGCCCACTGGCAACATCAGAATATCAGCGGAGCCGATAGCCGCTACCTGCTCGGCAGTAAGGGGATGCCCCAGGTCGCCCATATGGCAGATAAACAGGTCGTCAATCTCGATTAGATAAGCGGTATTCTTGCCCCTTTGAGCGCCCTTCTCGTTATCGTGATAAGTCTGTACCCCGATAGTCAGGATACCGCCGGCCTCATACTCACCGGGCCCCCTGATAACAATCGGCTCACCCAGCAATCCTTTCACGTAGGAATGGCCGGGATGAGAATGGCTGATAGTAACAATCTGCGGCGTGATTTTGCCGAGCGTATATCCGATTTCGGGAGGACAAGGGTCAGTTACGATAGTAACCTGTTTACCTTTGAGTTTGAAGCAGGAATGTCCGAGCCAAGTAATCTCCATTAATTTAGTTTAACACAGGCACGTTCGAGATTCAAATTTTTATTATTGACAAAAACTCTTGACAATCTTCTTCTAAAATGTTAATTTAAGATTGTTAGCAGTCGGAAGGTTAGAGTGCTAAATATGAATAAAACACTTTCACCAAGAACAGATTTCGTCTTGAAATCTATTGTCGAGCAATATATTGCCCGGGCATTGCCCGTGCCGTCACAGAGCATTATGGACAACTACCGGATGGATGTCTCTTCCGCCACCATTCGTAACGAGATGATGCGCCTGAAGAAGGACGGCTACATCCTGCAACCCCACACTTCGGCTGGCAGCGTTCCCTCGGACAAAGGTTATCGCTATTACGTGGAAACTTTGACGGACGTCCGTCTCCCCATAAACCAGCAGAGGATGATTAACCACCTTTTCCACCAGGTCGAAACCAGATTGGAAGAGTGGGCAAGGCTGACCGCCACCCTGCTGTCCAATCTTTCTCAGAATATGGCTATCGTTACCACCGCCAGGGCGTCCAACTGCGTCTTCAAACATCTGGAGCTGGTCAGTATACAGGATTCCACGGCACTGATTGTTTTGGTACTCGAGGGTGCTGTCGTCAGACAACAACTGGTCACCTTCGACCAGACGATATCGCAAACAGAACTAGCGGCCGTCAGCAGCAAGTTTAACTCAGCCTTCAACGGATTGGGCAAGCCTCAAATTTCAGGAAGGATTACGGGATTGTCCGAGCTCGAAAAAAGCATCGCTAATTGTATCCTGAATATAATGAGTTCCGAAGACGAAGTAGGACACGAAGGTCCGTATCTGGACGGGATGCAATTCATTTTCAACCAACCCGAGTTTTCAAGTCCTCACCAGGCGGTAGCGCTAATGGAACTTACCGAGCATAAAAACCTGTTGAGCGTTATTATGGCAAACAACCTGGCCGGAGACGGCGTACATGTCTTCATCGGTAAAGAAAATAAATCCGAGGCGATTCAAGATTACAGCCTTGTCGTCAGCCGCTACGGTTTACCCGGGGAAGCTATCGGCAGCATTGCCATCCTGGGACCGAAACGTATGCATTACGTCCGCAGTATTGCCTCCGTAGATTACCTCGCGGAGGTATTATCCGGGCTTGTCGCCTGGCTGCACGGCAAGAAGATTACTCCGGAATCATAAACATGGCGCCGAGCGCCACCGAAAATCCGGGGAAAGAACAGACTGAGGCCAGCTTACTTCAATAAGGAGAGAAAATAGGGCATGATACCGAGGGAACCTGAAGAAAAAGATTTGAACGATCTCGAAATCGAAGATAGTCCGTCTCCCGAGACGGGACAGGATATCGAGAAAACGCTGACAGAGGCACAACAGAAAGCTCAGGACTATCTTGATAGCTGGAAGAGGACCCAGGCGGACTTCATCAACTACAAACGCCGTACAGAGCAGGAAAAGCTCGAGATGGG
>JAFGHZ010000035.1 GCA_016929875.1 Dehalococcoidales bacterium | reverse complement strand
CTCGGTCAGTTTCATCAGTCGTCTAAATGAAAATGATTTTCAGTTACGAATATAAAACAATTCCCGGCTTTTGTCAACGAATATTACAAAAACAAGGAAGCCCCTCGATGTTTGCGAGGGGCTTCCAGATTTACCCGCGGCGAGAGAGCTTTGTAAGCGTCACAAGTGACCGGGGCGTTAGTTAGCGGCAGAAGGACGGACATCGGCATAAAGCTTCTGTCCGACTGCCAGTTGGCTATTAATCTTAATCTGACCGCCGGTACCTACGGTAATGAACCTGGATACATCTTTCTGATAACCGCAGAGTAAACACTCTTCGTACCAACCATCCGCTTCACGCTGGATGAACAGGTCACCGTTACACCGGGGACAACCTTTTAATTTCCAGACCGCCATTTCCCACACCTCCTCAAATTGGCGAGGACATCGGGGGCTTTATTAGTTTTGACGTCCTTTTTAATTTTTGCGGGCATCTCCTTTACCCGCTGACGACCTTTCCCGACTAATGTGTACTTGAAGAATAAACCATCAGGGTAAAGAAAAGATTAAGATTGGTTACTGCGGGTAACAACAAAGTAACAGAAGGGTAAAACTTTTGTTACAAAATGAGGGGTACTACACGCTTGCTGGCTTATGCCGTTCGTCAAGATAACAAACGACGCTCTTAATCCGTATCTAGCGGAACGAAGATAATATCTTCCGAAGACTCCTTCACCGGGTAGATAATCTCCGTGAAAATCGTCTCTTTCGACTTTACGTCTGTCAGCTTATTTTCGAATATCAACCGGTAACTAGTCCCGAACGCCTGGGAAGCTGTAAAAGAAAACCGGTCTTCCGTATTTCCATCGGAAGCGGTTGTGACTGTCTTTTCATAGACAATAGCAGCCCCCGCCTTAACCTGAAAACCCACATTGCCGCTCGATGAAGGCTTTTCCAGTTTATACCAGCAGTCCACCTTATCGCCGTCAGCCAGGTTCAAGTCGATAGTGAAGGTACTGCCGCCCCCGATTTCCAGGCGCAGTTGACACACTTGCCATTCCGCGTCCTGGGAATGGACTTTCGTCATCTTTACTATTTCATATTTTCTTTCGGGAGCAGCCGCAGAGCCCTTCGAGCACCCGGCAGCTAGCAACATCGACAAAACCATAAATATTGAAAGAATAACTCTGAATTTTTTCACTTTCAGCCTCGCACTATACCCCTCTAATTAAGAGAATACAGCCGAGTTGGTGCTTAGTCAATATCACACGGAAAGAGAATTTGAAAACCTGCTTAGTCGCCCAGATATTTCCACGCCAATCTGACCAGAAAGTCAGTTTTCAATCGCAGGCTGGCAATATCGATTTTTTCATTCCTCCCGTGCACCGAACTACTCAGCGCCGGGTCGGTATTGAGCGTCATCACACCGATACCGTAACTGGGGACACCCAGCTCGCGAAGATATCGCGAATCGGTAGCGCCGGTACAGATAGAAGGCAAGATAGTCACGTCCCCGAGAAATTCCTTCAATGTAGTCTCTATCAGGCGGTAATAATCATTATCGGAACTCGAAAGCGATGCGGAACTGTACTGTATCGGCTCCACGCTGACACCGTTAAGAATCCCCTTCAACTCTTTCATTACATAATCCCAGTCCTGCCCGGGCAGAATCCTGACATCGACCTCGGTTTCACAGTTATCCGGAACGATGTTCGTCTTGATGCCGCCCCGTATGACATCGGGAGAAATCGTCATCCTGGTAATCGCCTTCAGGTAATAAACCAGGGTTTTATCGCTCAATTTATTCAGTACTGCATCGAGATTACTTTCGTCGACCTTGTCCGTCAAGCCGTCGAGCCGGACGAATGTCTGAACCAGCTTTTTCGTTTCGGGGGTCAGGACAATGCGCGGCTGGTATTTCGCCAATTTGTTCACCACTTCCGCCATCTTGACTACCGCGTTGTTCCCCGCTATCGGTACGGAACCGTGAGAACTGATACCCTTTGTTGTTAGTTTCATCCATGCCGGGCCCTTCTCGCCGACCGATATCGAGTGATAAGTTTTATCTCCCAGCGTCAGCGATTCGGCTCCCTCGTTAACGACAAAATCAGCCCTGATTTTCTCGGGATACTTCCTGGACAAAACTCCGGCGCCTACATAACCGCCGACTTCTTCATCGGCAGTAGCCGCAAAAATTAATTTCCCATTGAGTTTTGCGGTTTGTGCTAGCCGAATCATCGCGCAAGCCTCGGCGGCAACCAGCCCTTTACAGTCGATCGCCCCCCGCCCGTGTACAAAACCATCTCTGATTCCTCCGGAAAACGGAGGAAAGTCCCAGCCGTCGGTCACCGGCACTACATCGGTATGAGACAGGTAGAGAAGTTTTTTGTTGCCGCCGCCGATATCGGCAATGAAACTCGCCCGCCCCGGTTCAGGCTCGATGATTTCGTTGTGTATTTGATACCGGTCGAATAGTTTTTTCAAATACCCGGCAACTCTGGTCTCCCCACCCGGCGGGTTCACCGACTCGATTTTTATGAGGTCGGAGAGAACATTTTCGACTGCCGGCAAATCGCTGTGTATTTCTTTTTTATTTCCCATCTTTTTATCCCTCCGCCAGTTTCTGCCCTGCTTTATAAGCCTTTTGCAAAGCATCAGGGTGCTCCAGAATTGCACCTTTCTCGTCTATACCCTGGACCAGCAAATCGCCGGCGTACTCGATATCCAATACGTGGCACCACGATTTCACAATCGCAACGGTCGGCTCGAACATGCCCTTGATACGCGTCCCGCTGGCAGAGATAAGAAATGCCTTTCTCTTATGTCCCGTGTTCAAAGGCGGAACCTTGAGGACATATTTCCGCGCCCAGAGGCACTGGCAGCGGTCGATCATCGCTTTCAGGATCGCTGGAGGCCCAAGAAACTGGACCGGCGAGGCAATAACGATGATATCCGACTGCTCCAGCTCGTCGTAGATTTTCTGCATATCGTCCTGGATCCGGCACTTGCCTCCCTTAAGGCACGCATCGCAATGTTGACAGGGAGTAATTTTGAGACTGCTAAGGAATACGGAGGTCACTTCAACCCCTTTGCTTGCAGCGCCCTTCAGGAATTCCGCCAGCAAAATATCGGTGTTGCCCCCTCGACGGGGACTCCCGGCAATCCCCAGTACCTTCACAATCCGCTCTCCACAATAGTTTTCAGGATCTTCGACGCTCTGCCCCACATTACCTTTTTACGCCCCGGTGTATCGTGGTCGTAACCGAGGAGATGTAAAACCCCGTGAATGATTAATATCAGCATCTCCCGCTCTACGGGATGATTGTGTTCCTCCGCCTGTTTGACTGTTTGCGGATAGGAAATGATAATCTCCCCCAGATGTATTTTACCATCCGGCATACTGACGAAGACAGTCTGATTTTTCGCTTGCTCGCACATCGGGAACGACAGAACATCGGTAGTCCTGTCCTCGTCCAGATACTGTTTGTTCAAGGCGTGCACTTTCTCGTCCCCGGTGATAACCAGTTCCACTTCTGAATTTAAACTGACTTTCTCCGCTTCCAGAATCCGCCGGACGACTTTTTTGAGCCGTACCGCCTTGACTTTCTCCCTGTATTCCCTGTCGATTAGAATATTCGTTCCCATCTTTGCCAATGATAACACAGCGAAAGAACGCACTCAAACACCATTAGAATCTTTGTCAACAAAGTAGTACAATAAATAACGGCACGTCGCCTGTCAAAATATGGAGGGATCGCATAGTGGTCTAGTGCGGCCGCCTGCTAAGCGGTTGCCCTGAGAAATCGGGGTCGTGGGTTCAAATCCCACTCCCTCCGCCATCTCCCACAAATCACAACCCCCCGGCAATCAATCGCTAAACACCAAATACGAAGGACTGAATAATTTATGCCCAACTATCATATCTGGACAATCGGGTGCCAGATGAATAAAGCGGAATCGGAGCGTATCGCCAGTCTGTTCGAACGGAAAGGCTATCGCCACACTCCCAATGCCGCACAGGCAGACTTCATCGTCCTCAATACCTGTGTCGTCCGTCAGAACGCCGAAGACCGCGCCGTCAACAAGCTTCGCAACCTGAAACCCCTTAAAAAGTCGCGCCCGGATTTGAAAATAGCGGTTACCGGCTGCTGGGTAGATTCGAATACCGAGCGCCTCAAAACAAACTTCCCCTATGTCGACTATCTTTTCAAAGCCGGCGATTGCCCCCCCTGGGAAGACCGTAATGAATGGTCGCAGGCTTTACCCGAACAGCCTCAGGTAAGCACTTATGTACCCATCATCCAGGGCTGTAATAACTTCTGTGCCTACTGCATTGTCCCTTACCGCCGCGGTAGAGAAAGAAGCCGTCCGCTATCTGAAGTGGTCTGCGAGGTGAAAGAACTGGTAAAACGCGGCACCCGAGAAGTCACCCTTCTCGGGCAAAATGTCGACTCCTATGGACACGACTTGCCCGATAAACCGGAACTGGCGGATTTACTCACCGAACTTACCAAAATCGACGGACTCTACCGCATCCGTTTTCTGACCAACCATCCCAAAGATATGAGTAAACGCCTGATTCAAACGATTGCCCGCCTCGATAAAGTCTGCAAAAACATTACCCTGCCCGTGCAGGCAGGCAGTAACGAAATACTGAAGGCGATGCGGCGCGGCTACACAATCGAAGATTACCGGCGGCTTATCGGTGAGATTCGCCTTGAAATCCCTGATGTCGCCCTGAGCAACGATATCATCGTCGGCTTCCCCACGGAAACAATAGCCCAATTCCAACAGACGGTCGATTTACTCACGGAATTGAGGTTCGATGTGGTCCATATCGCCGCTTACTCGCCGCGGTCCGGCACCATCGCCGCCAGAAAACTCGCCGACGACGTCCCGCCCGATGAGAAAAAACGGCGCCTTTTGATTATCGAGCAACTTCAGGAAAAAATTACCGCTGAGATTAATGCCGGGCTGATGGGAAAGACCATCGAGGTCCTTGTCGAGGGCAAAGAGAAGGGGAAATGGTACGGCCGGACCGGCTCGGACAAACTTGTCTTTTTCAGCGATAATGCAAACCATACGGGAAAACTGGTACACTTAAAGATAGAATCTACCGGCCCCTGGTCTTTACAGGGCACAGTCAATCGCTAAAGGAGGACGAGGATTGCATAGGAGAAAGATTTTATTTATAGGTTTAATACTGGTCATGCTGGCTACAGCAGCATTCGTGGGCGGTTGTTATCCTGTAACTGAGACTACAACCGCTGATGGCACAGAATCGACCACCAGCCCCTGGTCCAGCCTGCTCCCGATGATTATTTTCATCGTAGTTCTCTTCGGACTGATGTATTTCTTTACCATCCGTCCCCAGCGAAAGAGACAGCAGGAAACGCAGAAGATGCTGCAGTCGCTCCACCAGGGCGACAAAATCGTTACCAATGCCGGAATTTACGGTCGAATAGACGCCGTTTATGAAGACAGCTACCTCATCGAAACGGAATCCGGAGCAACGGTAAGGATTGCCAAATGGGCAATCATCGGCAAACAATCGGAAGAAGCCCCGAAAGACAGCTAGAACTACCGCCGATATTAACTCTCAGCAAACAGGAGTAGTGGCGGGGTGAGTTATTTCGACTACATATTAGTAGGCAGTGGTATTGCCGGACTTTATACTGCCCTACTGGCAAGACAGCAGGGCAGCGTGCTCATTATCACCAAGAGTACGATCGAAGACTGCAATACCAGGCATGCTCAGGGAGGAGTGGCCGCCCCTATTGGTGCCAACGACTCGCCGGAGTTACACATCCGGGACACCCTCGCCGCCGGCGACGGCCTGTGCGATAAAGCCGCCGTCAAAATATTAGCCGACGAAGCCGCCGACCGCATCACCGACCTGGTGCACCTCGGCGTCCCCTTCGATACTTTGAACG
>JAFGHZ010000034.1 GCA_016929875.1 Dehalococcoidales bacterium | reverse complement strand
GACGACCTGGTTTTTAAGAAGGGGCCGATACTGCAATATGTCAGTTCAGGACACGTCATGACAGCACTATTTGCGCTGATGATGAGCAGTGTCGTGATTATCGGCATTATCTTCCGACCGAGATTGTGGATGAAAAGCTGGGTGGGTATAGATACCGCCTTTATCGCTATCCTGTATGGTGCGGCGTTGGCGGTACTTTATTTCATGGAGGGATAGGTTAGCGGTAGGTTCAGTGAGGGAAATATCTCTCCCACTCGCGGCGTGATTTCAGATACTGGCTAGGAATGTAAGAATAGCGGCTGGCGTGCGGCGGTGCCGGGGTTTTGTGCAGCTTCATATTGGCTTCTTCGGGCGTCCTGCCGGCTTTGTGCCGATTACAGGAAGCGCAGGCACTGACCACATTTTCCCAGGTATGTTGTCCGCCGCGGTAGCGCGGAACAACATGGTCGAGCGTCAACTGGCGGGTCTGCTTGCCGCAATACTGGCAGGTGTACTGGTCGCGGTTGAAAATTTCGGCGCGGCTCAGTTTCCTGGCAACGTGGAAGGGGCGTTTGACGAGATAGGGGAGGCGGATGACGGACGGGATGGGAACGTCCCGTCTGACGGTATGCACAAAGCCATAGCCGTTTTCCAGCATCTCGGCCCTACTCTGGTAAATCAAGACAAGTGCGCGGCGAAGATGACAGATATTCAACGGCTCGTAGTTCTGATTAAGTACCAGGACAGGATGGTTAAGCATTTTGGCTTCTCGCTCCAGTCGAATCAGCCTATTTTAACCCAGAAATTGTTAGTGGTGCAAATCTAGGCTTAAAGCGGTAACGACACTGCGGTGCTAGATCCCGATTTGCATCGGGATGACATTATGCTGGATTCCCCGCCTGCGCGGGGAATGACAAATAAGGTGGGAATGACAAATAAGCGCGGGGAATGATAAATAAGCGTGGGGAATGACAAAGTAAGGGAACTCCTTGCAATGGATAGAAGGGGTTAGCTTTTGCGCGGGGAGCGGGTCGCCTTCCGGGGGGCGGTCCTGTCCGTTCTGTAGTCCGGCGCGATGATATCGAAGGCGGTACTTAATTTATGGTCGGACAGGCGCGAACTGACACGGTTTTCGAGCTCGTCCAGCGAGCAGGAAGTGGTAATGACCGTCGCCAGACGGGCGTTATAGCGGTGGTTGATGACCTGATAGAGCTTCTCCTGTGCCCAGGGTGTACCCGCCTGCTCGCCGAAATCATCGAGCACCAGCAATTCGGCGTTGCGGACACTTTCGAACATCTGGTCGTAGGAAATCTTGCTGTCCGGACTGAAGGTGGAGCGCAGGTGGTCGAGGAAATCGGGCACGACGACAAACAGGGCGGACTTGCCAGCCTTGTAGCGGTAATTGACGATGGCCGCCGCCAGGTGCGTTTTCCCGCAGCCGTTATCTCCCAAGAATATCAACCAGTCGGCGGGAGCTTTGGCGAATTCCGAAGCGAGACTGTAGGCGGACTCCAGGTTGTCGCGCTGTTCCTTCGGGAGATTGACACGCTTGTCGAAATTCTCGAAGGTCATGTTCTTCTGCAATGCGAACCACGGCGCCCAGCTATAAGAATAGATGGTCTGAGACTTATCGCCGATAGTATGTATCTGACAGAAATCGGTATTGAGTAACCGGCTGCGGACCCTGTCCTCCAGTTCCTCGACAGGAGCGAGGGAAACGATGACGGTGGGGAGCTGATTACTGTAGCGATGATTGAGTAACTGATCGAGCTTTTCCTTTGCCCAGGAGGTACTGGACTGTGCCCCCATGTCGTCGAGAATGAGCAAAGGCGCATTTTTCACCTGCTCGAAGAACTCGTCGTAAGGCATATCGCTGCCGGGGCTGAAGCTGGCGCGGAGGTGGTCGAGCAAATCGGGAGTAGTGATATAGAAAACGGGGGATTTTCTCGCGATACACTCGTTGGCGATAGCGGCAGCGAGATGGGTCTTGCCGCTACCGGAGGGACCGGCAATGACCAGCCAACCTTTCGGCTCGGCGGCAAATGCCTGAGAGGCTTCGTAAGCCAGGCGGAACTGCTCCTGCCCGGCGGATTTTTTAGTTTTGCCCTCGGGATTCAAATTCGCAAAGGTGAAGCGCGTCAGCGTGCCGAGATTACTGTATCTCTGGAGGCGGGACTGTCGCTTGTCATCGGATCCCTTCTCGACACATTTACACGGCACAATGCGGCTGTAGTCCGGTTTACCCGAGGACAGCAGGGGGTGTACGAATCTGGCACCCTTGCAAACCGGGCAGACTTCTTCGGATACAGGCTGGACGGGTTCAGCGCTTGACGATGTGTCCGTATTTGCCTTTGATGAATTTGTCCGGGTCTGCTTTTTTAAAATCTCTGAGATGTGTTCCATCACTTCTACCTTCGGTCGCCCAGCGCTCCAGTATGGCGGAGATATATCTCCAGTTTCGCTTGCCGGCGTTGACCGCTTCCTTGACGGCGTCTTTTATCCAGGTCTCGGGATAGGTCCTTTCGGCGTCCCGCAATTCTTCGGCAATCATCGGGGTCAATAATCCGATATTTTCCTCATACAAAACAAAGATGTTCGGCTGTTTTTCCGTAACGATTTCGGGAACAGGCTTAGATACAATGTCGGGGAGTCGGATTTCGCCGCTCTTTATCTTCACGACCGCTTCCCGATTGGCTTTGTTGTTCAAGAAGTAGATATCTTCAACAGCCCCGTTCTTTTCCGCAGGGAGATGTAAAATCGTTCCCCGCTGTACAGCCGCCGACAGGGCACTGCGGAGCGTTTCGGCGGGTTTTTTGCCCCTTTCCCCGATGCCTGTCATCAAGCTGACATCGCCTGCCAGCTCATTGTATGTCACGAAACGCAATGCCCCTTTTTTGTAGAAGAGGATGCGGAAAACGTGCAGGGACAGTTTCAACTCCGCAACGTCTGTTATCTCTGCGAGGAGGCTGTTGATAAAGAGATTCGGGACAGGGGTAAACTCCATTCTGGTCGGAAAACCATCGAACTGGGTCATATCAGACTCTGTTCCTGAGCGGCGATATTTTCGAACCTGTAATATTTCGGGGTAAAGTGGATACTGACTTCACCGGTAGGGCCGTTACGGTGCTTGGCAATGTGGACGGTGGCGATACCTTCGGGATATTCCCTATCGGGGTACTGTGCTTCCCATTTTTCTCTGGTGGGATAATAGTAATCCTGCCGGTAGATGAATATAACGACATCGGCATCCTGCTCGATGGTACCGCTGTCTCTCAAGTCAGAAAGCTGAGGCTGACGGTCCTGCCTGTTTTCAGCGGCACGGCTTAACTGCGAGACGGCGATGACCGGAATCTGCAAGTCACGCGCCAGAGCTTTCAGGTTGCGGGTGATATAGCTGATTTCCTGGACGCGGTTGTCCATCCTGGTATCGGCATCGATTAGTCCCAGGTGGTCGATAATAATCAAATTGATGTTCTGCTCATACAGAAGACGGCGTGCCTTACTGCGTATTTCCGAGATGCGCAGTTTCGGCGAGTCGTCGATGAAAATCCTGGTTTCCGAAAGGGTACCGATGGCGTTCAGGATTTTTCTTTCATCCATTTCCGAGTGCATGCCGAGCCTTACCTGGGAGGAAAGGACGCTGGCTTCGCTGGAGATGAGCCTCGTTACCAGTTCCTCGCCCGACATTTCCAGGCTGAAGATGGCGACGCCGGCATTCTGCTCGATGGCGGAGTTGCGGGCGACATTGAGAGCGAAAGAGGTCTTACCCATACCGGGGCGGCCGGCAACGATGATGAGGTCGGAGCGCTGGAAACCGCCGGTGATATTGTCCATAGCATTGAAACCCGACATCACCTTGGGAAGAGGCCCGGCCTGCTCTCCTTCCGCTACCGGGTGCGGCTCGAAGTACAGGTCCAGCACCTGCCGGACATGCATAAAGTCGCGGGTGCCCCTGGTCTGGCTCAATCGCAGAAGGATGTCTTCCGCTTTGCCGATGCTGCTGCGCGGGTCGGGGTCCGCCTGATAGCCGATGGAGGTGATTTGCTGGCCGGCGCTGATGAGGTGACGGCTAATCGAGAGGCGGTAAACAATCCGCCCGTATTCCTGGATATCCAGCGGGGTGGGGACGACGGAGATAAGGTGAGACAGATAAGCGACACCGCCGCACTGTTCCAGTTTACCCAGACGGTCAAGCTCCTGAGCGACCGTTATCTGGTTAATCGACTCGCTACGTTTGTAGAGTTCCAGACAAGCCTCGAAGAGATACTGGTGCGGCTCGTGGTAAAAATCGTCCTTCTGGAGGAAAGTGGCGATTTCGTAGATTGCCGTGCCGTCAATCAGCAGGGAGCCGATGACTGCTTCTTCGGCAGAAATATCATGAGGCGGTAATTTATCGTTATACACGAGGCTTGCTCCTAATATGGGAAATTGCCGGACAGCATCAACTAGGAGGTTTCTTCCGCAACCACGGTCAGTTTTATCTTGGCCGTAATATCTTTACCTAATTTTATGGTTACTTCGTGAAAGCCTGCCTGTCTGATAACTTCGGGCAATTCGATTTTTCGTTTGTCGACCACGGTACCGAGGGATTTTTCCAGGACGTCGGCGATGTCGGACGAAGTGATGCTACCATACAGACGCTCCTGTTGTCCAACCTTTGCCTTGATGGTAATCTCTTTTCCTTCCAGTTCAGCGGCGAGGGCTTTCATTTCGGCTTCGGTTTTAGCGGCGATACGTGCCCGCGCTTTGATTTGTGCCTCGACATTGTTTATGTCCTGCGGTCGGGCGGTCGCAGCCAGTTTGCGAGGTATCAAAAAGTTTTTGCCGTAGCCGTCGGCGACTTCTTTAATCTGGCCTGCTTTACCGATATTGGGGACGTCTTCCAGAAAGATGACCTTCACGAATTTTTCCTCCCAGTAATTATACTTTACCAGTCCAGGGAATAAAATATGTTATCCGGCGCTCTCGGTTAAATATTTCTGGGCATAAATAGCGGCAGTGGCGCCGTCGCCAGCGGCAGTAATTGCCTGACGGGCAGAATTGTGGCGGATATCGCCGGCGGCAAGTATGCCGGCTACCGGAGTCTCCATTTTTTCATTGGTAACGATATGACCCGACTCGTCGAGAGGCAGGATGTGTTTCAAATAATCGGTGTCCGGCTTCGACCCAATGGATACGAAAACCCCGTCTGTTTGCAGGACCGAACTCGCCTTTGTCTTTACATTCGAGACCTTGATACTCTTGACATTATCGGTGCCTTCAATCGATTGAACGACCGTGTCCCACAGGAAATTGATTCTGGACTCGGCGAAGGCTTTTTCCTGAAGAACACGAGAAGCGCGGAGCTGATTGCGACGGTGGATAACCGTCACCCTGGAAGCAAAATGCACGAGGTGCAACGCTTCGGTGACGGCAGTATCGCCGCCACCGACAACCGCTACCTCTTTATCACGGAAGAAAGCCCCGTCGCAGACCGCACAATAGGACACCCCCTTGCCGGTCAGTTTGTTTTCGCCCGGGACACTTAAATTAATACGTTTCGCACCACCTGCCAGAATTATCGCTTTACCGGTAAAATCGCCGTCGGTGGTTTTCACCGTTTTTGCGTCATTATGGATTTCCAGTCCGGTAACTTCGGCAAGCATGGTCTTCAATCCGTATTTAGTTGCCTGCTCCTGCATACGTTCGCCGAGTTCCATGCCGCTGATTCCCTGATGAAAACCGGGGAAATTTTCCACGCGCTCGGCATAGGTGATTTGCCCGCCGAAGAGCCCCTTCTCGATAAGCAGGCTGTTTAATCCCGCCCTGGAAGAGTACAGGCCGGCGGTCAGTCCGGCAGGGCCGCCCCCGACGATGATAACGTCATAGATATTTTCGTTCAATAGATTTGCTCCCGATTCCTATGGATCAGCTATCCTGTTCTTTCCCTTTTTCCGTCGGCGGTAAGTCAGGTTCGGTAAATTTATATTGCTGGATTATCTCGCAGACTTTGCGATCCACGCTTCGCTTTGCCATCCCGATGGCATTTCTAATCGCTTTTGTCTGACTGCGTCCATGAGAAATAATAACGTTACCGTTCAATCCTAATAGACAGGCACCCCCGGACTCTCTATAGTCGATTCTTTTTACCAGAGAACCGAAACCGACATCAAGCTGTGCAGACTGCGGTTCCGTTCCGGAAGCACTGGCGGTCCTCGGGCTTTTTTCTTTTAGTTTCAGGAATGCTTCTCCCAGCCCCTCCAATGTTTTCAAGACGATGTTACCGGTGAATCCGTCGGTGACCACGACATCGGCTATCCCTTTGGAGAAGTTTTGCCCTTCGATATTGCCGACAAAATTCAAATCGGACGCTTTTAGCAGCTGATAGGAGTCGCGGGCAAGCTGGTTGCCCTTCTTCTCCTCCTCGCCGTTGTTAAGCAGGGCGATGCGGGGCGAAGGGACACCGAATACCTCCCTGACGTAAATATTGCCCATCTGCGCGAACTGGAGCAAGTGCCTGGGGCGGCAGTTCGGGTTGGCACCGCAGTCGAGCAGAAGGAAGGGGCTGGTGAGATTTACGGTGATAATGCTACCGATGGCAGGGCGTTCGATGCCTTCCACTCTGCCCAGCATGGCGAAAGCGGCGTACATTACCGCTCCGGTACTGCCGGCAGAAACGAAGGCGGACGCCTGTCCTTTTTTGACAAGATTTATGCCGATGACAATCGAAGAATTCTGTTTTTTGGCAACCGCCTCTATCGGGGATTCCTCGTCACCGATGACTTCATCGGCGTCAACGAGGCTGATATCCAGTTTTTTCATATGCCGGCTTGCCTGGACGTGGAGTATTTCTTTTTTACCCACCAGAACAATGCCGATTTTATAATCCTGAGCCGCTTTTATAGCCCCCTTGACGATTTCATGGGGGGCGTATTCTCCGCCGGCAGCGTCGACTGCTATCCTCATCTGTTCTCCCGTAACTCCCGAATAGAATAAGCCTAACAGAAGGCAAGTATTATTATAACCTAGCGGTGCTATCTTTACTAGAGGCTGGAGGAGTCAAAGACCCCCTCTTCTAGAGCTTCTACTCAGAGGGGGAGGAGATTAATAATGGATTCCCCGTATCCACGGGGAATGACGAGAGCAGACGGAGACGAGCTTTAGTAATCGTTGCTACACGAGGTGCGTTATGGTAAGATGATAAAACATCAAAACAGGAAAGGATATAATTTTGAAAAGAGCCGACGGTCGGACATACGACCAGTTAAGACCCGTTAAAATAACCCCCGCTTTCCAGAGCTTTGCGGAAGGCTCGGTGCTGATCGAACTGGGACGCACGCGGGTCGTCTGCTCCGTTTCCGTGGACGATAAAGTGCCGCCATTCTTACGGAACAAGGGTGTCGGCTGGGTAACAGCCGAATATTCGATGCTGCCGAGGGCGACGCTGACCCGTACCGAGCGCGATTCCAACCGCGGCGTTGTTGCCGGCAGGAGCCAGGAAATCCAGCGCCTTATCGGGCGGTCGATGAGGGCCGTCACCGATATGTCGTCGCTGGGAGAGCGCACTTTCATCATCGACTGCGACGTTTTGCAGGCGGACGGCGGTACGAGAACCGCCGCGATTACCGGCGCTTATGTTGCATTGTACCTGGCGATGGACAAGCTGGCGAATATGGGGGTTATCTCCTCGGTGCCCCTGAACTGCGCCGTAGCCGCTACCAGTGTCGGAGTAGTGCACGGGACGAGGCTATTGGACCTGTGCTACGACGAAGACTCTCAAGCCGAATCCGACTTCAACGTCGTGATGAACAGCAGGGGCGAATTCGTCGAGGTGCAGGGCACGGCCGAAACCAAGCCGTTCAATAAAGAGACAATCGATTTTCTCCTGGCGCTAGCGGAGAAGGGTATTCGAGAGCTTTTTGCCGTTCAGCAGGCGGTTATAGAGTCGGCCAGAAGGCAGTAGAGATGCCCCGATTTGCATCGGGATGACACTGTGGTGTCAGATTCCCGCCTGCGCGGGAATGACAGGTTGGAAAAATAAGAGGGGCGTTGAGCCCCTCTTGAACTCCCTTAAAAGGCAGTAGAAATTAAAAGAGAATCGCTTTAGATTGCTTTCCTTCGATAAACTCAGGATAAACTATACTATGATTCCTCGCAAAGACAATCTTTTTAAGGTCTGACCTGACCGTTGCCGAAGATAATCCACTTGTAGCTGGTCAATTCCTTCAGTCCCAACGGACCGCGGGCGTGCATCTTTTGCGTGCTGATGCCCACTTCCGCGCCCAGACCGAACTGAGAGCCGTCCGTGAAACGGGTGCTGGCATTAAGGTAAACGCAGGCGGCATCGACTTCATTCAGGAAGCGCATAGCGGAAGTATAATCCTCCGTGATAATCGCTTCGGAATGGCCCGAGCCGTAGCGGGCGATGTGTTCCAGTGCTTCATCGAGGGAATCGACCATCTTGACGGCAGCAACCAGCGCCAGAAATTCCTTGCCCCAGTCCTCTTTCGCTGCCGCTTTGAGCGTCAAGCCGCGTACCGGTTTCATCAGCGACAGCGAACGTGCATCGCAATGCAGTTCCACGCCGGCTTTCGCCAGTTCTTTTGCCATAGCGGGCAGAAAGTTTTTCGCGATGCCTTTATGTACCAGGACCGTGTCCAGCGCATTGCAGACGGACGGCTTCTGTACCTTGGCATTATAGACAATCGCAACTGCCTTCTCTAAATTAGCCGAGAGGTCGATATAGGTGTGACAGACACCGATACCGCCGGCGACCACTGCCATAGTCGCGTTACGGGCGACGAGCTTGACGAATGCCTCGCCGCCGCGGGGTATCATCAAATCGATGTACTCGTTCATCTTGAGCATTTTATCGACCAGCGAACGGTCGGTATTTTCTATAAACTGTACGGCGTTCTGAGGAATACCGGCACGGGCAACGGCTTTTTGCACCAGCTTTGCCAGTGCCAGGTTGGAGTTGATAGCTTCTTTACCACCGCGGAGAATGACGGCATTGCCCGATTTCAAACAAAGCGCTGCAATATCCACCGTGACGTTAGGGCGGCTTTCGTACATCGCACCGATAACACCCAGCGGTACTCTTTTCCTGCCGATGAGCAGGCCGTTGGGCATTGTGCGCATATCGAAGACTTCACCGACGGGGTCGGGGAGCGCCGCGATACCGAGGACATCCTTCGCTATGCCTTCCAGTCGAGACTCGTTCAAAAGCAATCTGTCCCGCATCGTCTTATTGATGCCGTGTGCCGCTGCTTTCTTGAGGTCGAGCTTATTAGCGGCGAGGATTTCCTTCGTCTTGCCGAGGAGGTCTTCGGCGATATTCCGCAGGGCTTGATTCTTCACGTCCGTGGAGAGATAAGCCAGCTTGCGGCTCGCCTCTTTGGCGGCCCTGCCGATGTTTTTTAGTTCCGTATCAGCGTTCGTCATAGGTTTATCCTTTTGTTTTATCCCGGAATAAGGAATAGCTTATTATAATGCACAGTGGAATTTGAAACAACAAGGGCTAAAACCCTGATGAGTAAAAACCCTCTTGACAATAAAAACTTTAGTCACTAAAATAAACAGTAGCTAAACGATTTATAAGGCTTGAGGTTAGATAATTGGTCGAGCGGATTTTTAAACGGGGCGTAAAAGAGACAAAGGAAGAGTTACTGCAGAGGTTTATCGAGCAGATGTCTTCCGTAATGAAGCGGGTGCACCATGGTATGTCGCTTCAGGAGCCTCCCCTGAGTCCGCCGCAGGCGAGACTGCTTTTCATGATTGCCGGTAAAGAGAAAGAAGGCACATCTGTAAAGGAATTGGCGGAACAAACCAATGTGACACCGGGGGCAATCACTCAATTCGTAGATGTTCTTGTCGAAAAGAAGCTGGTGAAACGCTACCAGGACCCGAAAGACAGGCGTATGGTGAAACTGATTATCACCACCGGCGCTAAAAGACAGCTCGAAAAGTTCCGTAAAAATTTTCTTTCCTCGGTAATCCGCGCGTTCGATGCTCTGAGCGAAGATGAGATAAAACAACTAATCGAGCTTCTTTCCAAGGTCGGCTCGTGCTCCGACTCGAAACAGTGCAATGACATCGGTCCGATGCACAGACACAGAATGGAATGAAAATCGATACATCTGCGGATGTTGATTCGATAGAAAGGGACTACACTTGCTAAAACTAATCAAACAGCTAAAGCCTTTTGTTTGGGCAATTATACTAATTTTCGGGTTATTGTTAGGGCAGGCGATGTCCGACCTCGCCCTCCCTGATTTGATGTCCAGAATCATCAACGTCGGTATCCAGCAGAAAGGAATCAGTAACACGGCGCCGTCTGCCATCCGCTCCAGCGAGATGGACAAAATATTTTTATTTACCAGCGACGCAGACAAAGATACGATCAGGAGCGCCTACCTTTTGCTGGACAGGGAGACGTTGTCTGCCGACGATTATAACAGCTATTTGAAATCCTACCCCGCTCTTGCCGGGGAACCGATTTATAAGCTGGACACGAGCGACAAAGATGAGATAGAACTGCTGAACTCGATTTTCACCAACCCCATTTTGATTGTTTCTTATCTCGAAAGCGGGGCGACGACGAATGTCTTCGGAGGTGAAATGAGCCTTCCCCCGGGGGTCGACCCGTTTATGATGCTGTCGAACCTGCCTACCGCGCAGCTTGAAGTTATCCGTCAAACAGCGGACAGTCAAATCTCCGCGTTACCGGAGAGCATCAGGACTCAAGCCGATATCGTTTATCTATCGGCCGAATACGAAGCTCTGGGGATGAATGTCGACGGGATGCAAATCGGGTATATGCTGAGGGTCGGCGGGCTGATGTTGTTGCTGACGCTGGCAAGCGTGACCTGCTCCATATCGGTCGGTTTTCTGTCGGCACGTGTGGCGGCCGGCTTCGGGCGGAACACGCGCCGTAACATTTTCACCAAAGTAACGAATTACTCGAATACCGAGTTCGATAAGTTTTCCACCGCTTCCCTGATTACCCGTTCCACAAACGATATCCAGCAAATACAGCTCGTTCTGGTGATGGCCCTGCGGATTGTCTTCTACGCTCCGATTATGGGTGTCGGGGGTATTATCAAAGCGGTCGGGCAGGACGTTTCGATGTCCTGGATTATTGCCGCGGCAGTCATGGTACTGCTCTCCCTGGTTATTACCGTATTCGCCATCGCCATTCCCAAGTTCCGGAGCATACAAAAACTGGTCGACAGGCTGAACCTGGTGACCCGCGAAATGCTCACCGGTTTGATGGTAGTCCGGGCATTCAATACTCAAAAATTCGAAACCGGCAAATTCGATAAAGCTAACGTCGATTTGACCGGGACGACCCTGTTTATTAACCGCGTTATGGTATTTATGATGCCGGCAATGATGCTCCTGATGAACGGCGTGATGTTACTTATTATCTGGATAGGCTCTCACCAGGTAGACCAGGGTTCGATGCAGGTGGGCAACATGATGGCGTTTATGCAATATTCCATCCAGATAATTATGTCGTTCCTGATGGTTTCGATAGTGTTCGTGACGATGCCCCGTGCGGCAATCTCGGCACAGCGTATCAGCGAGGTACTGGAAACCGAGCCGAGCATCAAAGACCCGTCAAAGCCGCGGAAGTTCGATGAAAGTAACAAGGGCGTCGTAGAGTTCCGGAACGTCGGTTTCAAATACCCCGATGCCGACGATTATGTCCTGGAGGGAATTTCCTTTGCAGCATTACCCGGGCAGACGACGGCTATCGTGGGCGGGACGGGGAGCGGAAAGTCGACGCTCATCAACCTCCTCCCGCGTTTCTACGATGTTACCGAGGGTAAAATCACGGTCGATAATGTCGATATTCGAGAAGTAACCCAGCATGATTTGCACGAAAGAATAGGCTACATTCCGCAAAGAGCCGTACTGTTTGCCGGTACCGTCAGGAGCAATATCGCGTACGGTAAAGACGGTCTCAGTGATGAAGAAATGGAGAAGGCGGCGGAAATCGCGCAGTCGACAGACTTTATCAGTACCAGCGAGGAAGGTTTCGAGACTTTCGTTTCTCAGGGCGGAGCCAATCTGTCCGGAGGGCAAAAACAGAGGCTGAATATTGCGCGGGCGATAGCCAAGAGGCCGGAAGTTTATATTTTCGACGATAGTTTTTCGGCAATCGATTTCAAGACGGATGCGGCGCTGCGGAGGGCACTGAAAACAGAAGTCGGCGACGCGACGGTCCTGATTGTAGCGCAGAGAATAAGCACCATTATGCATGCCGACCAGATTATCGTCCTGGAGAACGGACGGATTGCAGGTAAAGGTACGCATAAGGAACTGATGGAGGATTGTAAGGTATATCAGGAGCTTGCTCTATCCCAGCTATCGAAGGAGGAACTGCTATGAGCGCACAGGGGCACTCATTCCAGAGCAAGCAGACCTACCAGCAACCACCGGCCGGCGGCTTTATGGGGAGGGGGAGAGGCCCGATGGGGGGCGGCCCCATGCATATGGCAGGCATGGGAGGTGAAAAGCCGAAGAACTTCAAGCGTACCATGATAACCCTGGCGCAATACCTGAAACCCTATCGTATTTCGCTGGCGATAGCGATGATTTTAGCGGTCGCCAGTACCGTTTTTACGATAATCGGCCCCAAACTGATGGGGAAGGCGACTACCAAACTATTCGAGGGGTTAGTATCGAAAGTAACGAGCGCGCAGGGCGGCGGGATAGACTTCGCTTATATCGGCCATATCATATTGGTTTTGCTGGTTCTCTATCTGGTCGCTACAGTATGCAGTTATATTATGGGCTACCTGATGACCACTGTCTCCATAAAAGTAACCTACGACCTGCGGAAGAAGATTTCGGAAAAAATAAACCGCCTCCCGATGAAGTATTTCGATACCAAGACGTACGGTGAAGTACTGAGTTACGTTACGAACGATGTCGATACGATATCGACAACTCTGAACCAGAGTATGTTCCAGATAGTAATGTCGATTGCCACTGTTATCGGCGTGCTGGTAATGATGTTGACCATAAGCTGGCTGATGACTCTGGTGGCGATATTGATAATACCGCTGTCGACGATATTCGTCGCAGCGGTAATAAAGAAATCGCAGGTTTACTTCCGACAGCAGCAGGACTACCTGGGGCATGTCAACGGACATGTCGAAGAGATGTACGCCGGACACAACGTGATGAAAGCCTTCAACGGCGAGGAAAAATCCATCCGGAAGTTCAACGGCTTGAACGAAGAGCTGTATAAGTCCGGGTGGAAGTCGCAGTTCCTCTCCGGAATCATGATACCCACGATGATGTTCATCGGGAACCTGGGTTATGTCGCGGTATGTATCCTGGGGGGGTATCTGACGATAAAGAAAACAATCGAAGTAGGCGATATCCTCGCTTTCATTCAGTATGTCAGGTCGTTTACCCAGCCTCTGGCCCAGATTGCGGCAATGGTAAACATCTTACAGTCCACTGCGGCGGCTGCCGAGCGCGTCTTCGAGTTCCTGTCGGAAGAGGAGGAAATTCCCGAGGAGGCACACCCCGCAACGCTGGAAAAAGTTGTCGGCAGTATCAGCTTCAAAGACGTATCTTTTGGCTATCTCGACGGCAAGACCGTCATTAATAATTTCAGTGCAGATATAAAACCGGGACAAAAGGTCGCTATCGTAGGCCCTACCGGCGCCGGTAAGACGACGGTCGTAAAACTATTGATGCGTTTCTACGATGTTAACGAGGGTTCGATACTTCTGGACGGGGTCGATATCCGTCAATTCCGGCGGAACGATTACCGGAGTGTTTTCGGGATGGTATTACAGGATACCTGGCTCTTTAACAGTTCGATTAAAGAAAACATCCGTTACGGGAAAATCGGAGCCAGCGACGAGGAAATATTTGCGGCTGCCAAGCTGGCGAACATCGACCACTTCGTACACACCCTGCCGGGCGGTTACGATATGGTAATCAATGAAGAGGCGAACAATATCTCACAGGGCGAGAAACAGCTCCTGACGATTGCCAGGGCGGTCCTTGCCGACCCGAAGATTTTGATACTCGATGAAGCCACGAGCTCGGTCGATACAAGGACCGAGGTATTGATACAGGAAGCGATGATAGACCTGATGAAGGGCAGAACGAGCTTTATCATCGCACACCGATTATCGACCATCCGTAACGCCGATATCATACTGGTGATGAGGGACGGTGAAATCGTGGAGCAGGGCAGTCACGAAAAATTGCTGCAGGCGAACGGTTTTTACGCCTCGCTGTACAACAGCCAGTTCGAGACAACTCTCCCGGAGAACGGGAAACAGGAATTTCAGTCGGGGTAAGCGGCATTCCCGGTGTTTTTACGAGGCTAAACAACGGCCAAGAAAGCTGAATGCTTTTTCTGTGACCCAATCTCCCGGTTTACCAAGCTCGTAGTTAATAGCCAGGTGAGTTTTTTCAGTCGGAACGAGTACCGCTTTTACTCCCGCGCCGTTTAACAATTGCACAAAACGGGTGTTTTCTTCGATTCTGGAAATTCCGCCTGTCGGTGTGTGCGCTACCAGCATC
Source organism: Dehalococcoidales bacterium (assembly GCA_016929875.1). Classification (GTDB taxonomy): domain Bacteria; phylum Chloroflexota; class Dehalococcoidia; order Dehalococcoidales; family Fen-1064; genus Fen-1064. The sequence continues at coordinate 1,181 of JAFGHZ010000034.1, read as the reverse complement.
GGCGGTATGTTTTTCCCCGAGGTGACGAAAGCGGCGGGTGAAGCCGTCTTCCACGCCTCTTCCGTCTCCCCGAAAACAGCGGTATAAACAGGTGCCAGTCTGCCGTCGGTATACCGTACAAGTGATTTAATATCGAAGATCTGTGTATCCAGCACGATAACGCCTTTCAGGTCTTTCAAGCGCATACCGTGCTTCCCAAGATAATGTTCATCCATGCCCACAAGTGCGACTAAATGAGCCCCGGAAGAATGGCCGCCGATGAATACATTGTCCGGATTCCCTCGATATTGAGATATATTCTGTTTGACCCAGGCAATGGCTGACGCTAAATCTTCGGCATGGGCGGGAAAGCTCGCTTGCGGCGATAGCCTGTAATTGGCGGACACATATATCCAACCGTGTTTATTGAATGCCTCCGCTTTGAAATCCGGAGGCTGCTTATCACCCATCCTCCACGCTCCGCCGTGGAACCAGACCATCACCGGCAGGTCTTCCCCGGTTTCCGGAACATAGATATCCAGACTCAAAAGGTTCTGCTCTACATCGGGAATAACGGCGTACGGTATGTTCATAGTCGTACCTTTGTAGGTACGACTGCCTTTTGCTTCACTCTTGCCAGACATTATTCCGGCGCTCCTTCGACAACAAACTCGCCGATCTCTCTATCCGGACCCTCTGTGGAGAGGGCAAGTCAGGACTAAAGAGACCCAACTCTACACCTTGCCTAGCCGGGTACTAAGGCCGGTTTGAACTATCCCAGCACATCAAGTGGGATGTTATCCCAGGCTCTACGCTCTTCACTAAGCGGGTCGTTTTCAAGGTAGCATTTCTCCCCGAACATCATGATTTCTCGCTTCGAGCCATAGCTCGGCCACTTATCCAGGCTTTCACATGTCGGGTCGCCGTTCTTTGCAAAAGCGAGCCAGGCATCCTGCATCTTCGCCGAGAGTGCCTCGAGTACCGGCCCCTCCCCGGTGAATTTCTTTTCGTATGTCCCGAAGACAAGGCCGAGATCTATCATGTGACAACTTCCCATCTTGCCTCCCAGCGCCGGCGAACGCCACGTCAAGATATAATACCACGCGGGTTTTTCTTTGTTTTGCTTTACCTCGGCAAGACGGATTCCCGGCGCACGGAAGAGGCGGTCGGTCTGTATTGCCACAAAAAGGTCGACAGGCGTG
>JAFGHZ010000033.1 GCA_016929875.1 Dehalococcoidales bacterium | reverse complement strand
GTACGATAAGCCGGCATCTGGAGAATATGGTGCGTGGTCTGGATGAAATCGAGCTGTCGACGCTGTTAAAAGCGGACGCCCGGATTTTTACATTTACCGCCGGAAAAAAAGAGGAGACCACCGCCAGCGAGCTTGACCTTCCCAACGATGCGCGGATCATTTTTTATTACCGGGATAACGAGTTCCGCCTCGCGGAAAAAGACACCAGATTCCGTAAAGGTGATGAGATTGTTGTCTTAACTCATAGCAAAAACTTAGCCGATCTCAGAGAACGCTGGTATCCCAAAAAAGTGAGTAAATAATAGAAAAAGCACGTCATCTGAAGCAGGCGGAAAATCAGCCTGAATTTTTGTAGCGTGAAATAAAGTATTCGTTATGTATTTTAAAAATTATTCGGAAAATATGGCTGTGGTATAATATACTAAACATCGGGGAGGGATAGAGACTGGAAGGAATAGAATTAGCCCGTCTGGCTGTCGATACGGCTTCCGACAAGCAGGCGAATAATATAGTACTGCTGGATGTCCGGGAAGTGTGCAGCTTCGCGGACTATTTTATCATGTGCAGCGGGGAAAGCCAGCGGCAGCTCGGGACCATCCGCACCGAAATATTGAAGGCGCTGAAAAAGTCCGGTGAACTGCCGATACATGATGAAGGAACGGCCGCTTCCGGCTGGCTGTTGCTGGACTACGGCGACGTGGTCGTACATATCTTTGGCGTCGAGGAACGGGACTATTACCGCCTCGACGATCTATGGAAAAAGGGTCGGATAGTCCTGCAAATCCAGTAAATCAGCCCCCTGAATATTCCGATAAGTCTTTGTCCGTTTCCTGTTTTGGTATCCTCAAATAGAGTTGAAATAGTCGTAATGAAACGGGGAGACGGGGGATAGTCGAACCTTCCCTGAAACACGAGTGTTGAGTTTCGTTTGATTGGTTGAAGTAGGCATTATAGTATTCATAGGTGTATTGTTTATCGAAGTTAAATTTATATCTTATCGGTGATTTCTGTTTTCTTTTCACTATTTGTTTATTGTGCCATTTTTCAAATCTATCTATAATCCCATCGGGAATACTTTTGGTTGAAATTACTGGCATTTCTGTAATTTCTTATATTCTTTTTCCTTTTCTATTTTTCAAAACTAAATTAAGTCTTTTCAGCAGCATAAACTACCCTGCCTCCAACTATTGTCATTACATTCCGTAAGTCTTTTATGCTATGTGGCTCAATATTCAGTATATCACGGTCGAGGACACAAAAATCTGCCAGTTTACCGACCTCGATTGAGCCTTTGATACTCTCCTGATGGTCCTGCCAGGCGCTATTAATAGTATAGTTCATGACGGCTTCTCTTACGGTGATGGATTGTTCTGCACCGATTACATCACCCGTAGCTTTAGACTCCCTCAGGACTGCTGCGTGAATCCCATGAAGGAAGTTGGGATAAGTCACTGGAGCATCTGAGCTATCAGTTACACGGATGCCGGCGTCGAGCATTGCCCGTAAAGGCCACACATAAGCCGCACGCTTGGGACCGACGACGTTAACCATCAGGTTAGCAATGGTCCATCTTATTGAGGATTGTACGTTCATACCTAGTTTATTGACGTTTTGTCTGCAGAATTCTCCGACTTTTTTTATAGTCTCAGGCATGGCGAAATCACAATGTATGCAGTAATGCCGCGCATCCCACGGGTCTTCCTTGAGACACTTGATAAACTGGTCGTAACAAACTTCGATACTCCTCTCGCCACAACTATGAATGCCAACCTGGAACCGATTCTTATGGAGCAGGCTAATCATCTCCCTGAGATTTTGTTCTTGTTCTTCAACATTGTGCCCCTTAACAACTAACCCGCCTAAACCACCGCCTTCGTACTCTTTATACATCCAGCCTGTTTTTAACGGCGATATACCATCGGCGCCAATCTTGGCTCCGGCTATCCTCAACCATTCACTACCAAAATTATGCCGGCACCCGATATAATTTAGAGCCTCTTCTATATCCTCGGGACTACCGATCATTGGAGTGTTGGAACTTCCCGACCCGGTTAAGGTAAGCAACAGGTTTACTCGACATGTCCACTTGCCATTGTCGAATGAATCGTTAAAAACATCATTATAAAAAGCCCAGAGGTCACGATTAACGGCCCCATCGGTAAAACTCGTAATCCCAAGAGAGTTGAGCTCTGACATACCAGACAGCAATCCATTCTTAACCTGCTCTTTTGTCATTGGAGGAATCAAGGCACTGACTAGGAGTGGTGCTTTTTCATATAACAGACCATCAGGTTCGCCGGTGTCCGGATTCCTGCCAATCCTGCTGCCTACCGGGTCAGGCGTATCTTTTGTTATCCCCGCTAGCTCAAGAGCCTTGCTATTAACCCACATCCGATGATGGGAATATTCATAAATAGCCACTGGCACATCCGGGGCAGCGGTGTCCAGGTCTTCTTTTTTAGGCAGCCTCTTGGGATCAGCCCGGCACTCTTCCAGGTAGCCTTCGTCCCAGCCAGCTCCCTGAATCCACTCACCTTTTTTCGTCTCCTTGTATTTCAAGTTAACCATTTTGATGATATCAGCTATTGAATTCACATTGGGAAAGTGTACGTCCAGGGCAAGCGGGGGTCTGGATGAACTCCAATCAGTCATATGGGCGTGTGTGTCGTTAATTCCCGGCAGCATTGTCTTTCCCTTTAAATCAATGGTTTCCGTATCTCGTCCGGCCCACATTTTAATATCCTGATTCAAACCGACCGCCACGATTTTATCATTCCTTACAGCTACAGCCTCCGCTATAGAGAATGTTTTGTTTACTGTAATCACTTTACCGTTAAGAATGACCAAACTTGCATTTGTCTGAATGCCGTTCGTATTGCTGTTT
>JAFGHZ010000005.1 GCA_016929875.1 Dehalococcoidales bacterium | reverse complement strand
TATAATGGCGGCGATGGTTTTCGTCGCATTATTTTTTGTCTCGGCCCCGTACGGGAGACACATCAGAAAAGGGTGGGGATTCACTATCGATAACAAAATTGCATGGCTGGTTATGGAAGCGCCATCGCCGATTATCTTTGCTATCTGTTTTTTGAGCGGCGCCAACAGAACAGCCGTAACGCTGTTTTTTCTCTTTTTGTGGGAAGCTCATTATATTCACCGTGCTTTTATTTATCCGTTCAGTATTCGCGGTAATAGGAGAATGCCTCTTCTCATCATCGGTTTTGCACTGCTCTTCAATATGATGAATGCCTATCTCAACGGCCGTTATATTTTTGCGTTCTCCGACAAATATACAATCGAGTGGCTCCGTGACCCGCGGTTCATCCTGGGGCTGGCATTATTCATCGCGGGGTTTCTTATCAACCGTGCCGCCGACCGGACACTGCGCAGTTTGCGCGCACCGGGCGAGACCGCTTACAAAATACCCTGCAGAGGTCTGTATCGCTGGATATCTTGCCCCAATTACCTGGGTGAGATTGTCATCTGGACCGGCTGGGCAGTAGCGACGTGGTCGCTCCCCGGCCTGGCATTTGCCGTCTGGACGATGGCCAATCTGGTACCCCGTGCCCGCTCACATCATGCGTGGTACCGTCAGAATTTCCCCGATTATCCACCCCAGCGCAAGGTACTGGTGCCGAGGGTGTGGTAGGAGAAAAGACGCAAAGTCTTCTTGTTCCAACTACATAATCTTTGTCCTGCTCGGTTTTGGTTGTTTCCTGTTTGGGAATTACTAAATCCGATGGGATTAGGTAGAAGCTCTAGAAGAGGGAGGGCATTTACCTTCCCTCTCGTATCTATTCCCCGCCCTATCAGGGCGGGGACAAAGGGGTGGGTCGCTTGTCCTGAGCGCAGTCGAAAGAGTTGTGTAATATGGTTCTAGGGCACTATGGCAGATTTCAACCAAATGCAAGTAGTATCTAATCTTTCGACAGGTTGACAGAGAATCCAGTTTATTTTATGCTGGACTTAAACAGTGGTCATTTAGCGAAGAAGGAGGGCAGTATGGCAGAATCCAAATCCCGTAAAGTAATCGAGCGTAACATCGCGATGGAATTGATGCGTGCTACCGAATCTGCTGCTATGGCCGCAGCGCGTTTTTTGGGCAGGGGAGATAAGAACCTGGTAGACGGTACGGCGGTAGCCACCATGCGTAATGTAATGAGCTATATTCGCATGGATGGGGTTGTGGTAATCGGTGAAGGGGAAAAGGACAATGCTCCGATGTTATATATCGGGGAGCATATCGGCGACGGCTTCGCTTTACAAGCCGATATCGCCGTCGACCCTATCGATGGAACCACGCTTGTCGCCAGAGGACTTCCCGGAGCTATTTCCGTGATTGTCCTTTCCGAAAGGGGAACAATTCATTGTCCCAGCCAATTCTTTTATATGGACAAGATTGTTACCAGTGCAGAGGCAAAGAACTGTATCGATATTAACGCTTCGGTGGCAGAAAATTTGGAGAACATCGCCCGGGCAAAGAAGAGAAAAGTATCGGAATTAACCGTAATCGTACTGGACAGGCCGCGCCACGAAAAGCTGTTGTTCGACATCAGAAGTGCCGGCGCCAGGGTGAAATTGATTTCCGACGGTGACATCGCCGCCAGTCTTCAGGCCGCAATGCCGGGGATGGAAGTCGATGTACTGATGGGCATCGGCGGGACGCCCGAAGGCGTCATTTCCGCAGCGGCAATACATTGTATCGGGGGCGCGATACAATGCAAAGCCTGGCCGCGTAACGAAGAGGAAAGAAAAGCGGCAATTGCAGCGGGAGTCGATGTCGATAAAGTGTACAAGACAGAAGATTTAATAGATAGTGACGATGTGTTCTTCGCTGCAACCGGTGTAAGTAGCGGCGAATTGCTAAAAGGCGTGCGCTATTTCAGCGGCGGAGCTTATACACAGTCTCTGGTGATGAGGAGCCAGTCGGGTACTATCCGCTGGATAGACTCGCGCCACAACTTCGGGCGCTTGGACAAAGTCGGCTTCTTTAAGATGCGCTAGCAGACCGGGTCTATTTCGTCTCGAGAGCCTCAGCGTCTTTGATGGCGTGATTGATGTCCCTTATCCAGCCTATCAGAACAACGATTTGAGGCTTGAGGATTGTTTGTTTAATCGGCCGGATGAACTGGAAAGAAGCCACCCTGTTGGTAGTTTGTCTGCCGTCGAAGTAAACTACCGTCAGGCAAATATGCGGGAACGGATTCCAGTTGAAGGTGCCGATTCTCACGCCGGCAATCGAAGAGAGCGGCATCTGAAAGTTATTCCGATCCAGCGCGAAAGCGTAATTCAGGACGGTTTCCATCGGAGCATCAGCGAGCTTTTTGATATTCTCTTTTACATCGGGGCTGGACTGTATTTTGTGAAGGAAAATGAGGCGGCGGTCAGTCAGCACGAGATTCCCCAACTTCAATAATCGGGGTTTTTCGATCCACTGCGTCCAGCGGCGGTGCTCTTTAAGAATTTTTTCTGCTTCCATATCCTGTCTCATATTACCAAGTAGCGATGGGGAACGCAATCCGGAGAAAACTGTCGGGAAAGTTTGATTTTCTTTTTGCCCTCGTTATATAATTGCGACGAAATGGAAAAATCGGAAGCAGCCAGAGCCCTGATGGTCGAGCACCGTATGAATTGCGCCCAATCGGTGCTTTCGGTGTTTTGCGGCGAATTGAAACTGAACCGTAATCAAGCCCTCAAGATAGCGATGGGGTTCGGTGGCGGTATGGGGCGTACCGGTAATATATGCGGTGCTGTTACAGGCGCTTATATGGTCCTGGGATTATCGCAGCAACTAAATGAAAATAATCCCCGCGAAAGTGTCGAAAGAACGTATAAACTCGTGAGGGAATTCAACAGAAAATTCAAAGAGATTAACGGCTCACTGGTCTGTAGAGAACTCATCAGATACGACCTGGGTTTGCCGGAGGGGCTGTCGGAAGCACGTTCTAAAGGAGTCTTCTCGGCCGTTTGTCCCAAATTCGTTGCTGATTCCGTGAAGATCTTAGAGACGCTCCTGGCTACTTGTTGAAAAGCACTGTCACGATATCGCCGTCCTGCACTTCGTACTCACGACCTTCCATCCGTTTTTTGCCGGCTTTAGCGACGGAGGCTTCATCCCCCAGCGCTATCAAATCGTCGTAGCGGATGACCTCGAGACGGATAAAACCCTTCTCCATGTCCTTATGAATTTTGCCGGCGGCAATCGGTGCTTTGTCGCCTTTTTTGCATGTCCAGGCGCGTACCTCGTCCTCGCCGACGGTAAAGAAACTAATCAGCCCCAGAATCCGGTAGGCGGCGTGCATCAGCCTTTCCATCGAGGATTCCATCAACCCCAGGTCTTTCAGGAACTCTTGCTGCTCTTCGGGGGCAAGCTGACTGATATCGGCCTCGTCTTTGCCGCAAACGATGAGCATTTCCGCATTTTCGGCGTCGGCAATCTGCTTGAGGGCTTTGACGTAGCGGTTATCGGCGTCTGCCATCGATTTAACATTGGCAATATAGAGGACGGGTTTCAAAGAGACGAGGTTGCATTCATAGACGCTGGCAATTTCCTGCGGTGTGAGGTTCTGTTTCCGGGCGGGTACGCCCTGCTGGATGGCGACGTAAATCTTCTCGCAGTGGGTGTTTTCCCGGATAGCGTCCTTATCATTAGCTTTTACCTTTTTTTCGAGGCGGGTCAGCTTATTTTGCAATGTGATGCTGTCGGCCGCCATCAGCTCCAGGTCGACGGTTTCGACGTCCCGCAGGGGGTCGATGGTTTCGTAGGCGAAGGGAATGCTCCCGTCTTCAAAACACCTGACGACATGTAAAAGAGCCTCGACGTCCTTGATATGTCCGAGCAGTTTCGAGCCGCGGCCCGTACTTTGCGGGGAAGATTGCAAACCGGGGATGTCCACTACCTCGAGAGTAGCCAGCACGGTCTTACGCGGATGGTAGATTTCTACCAGCTTGCTCACGCGCCGGTCCGGCATGTTGACTATCGCCTGGTTCATTTCTGTACCGTAACCGGACGCTCCGGCAGCAGTGATGGCGTTATAAATAGTCGTTTTGCCGCAAGAGGGCAATCCTACCAGTCCACAACTCAGTCCCATATTTTATCCTTTCTAAATAAGTACAATATCCATTATAAAGTATAGTGACTGAATCGCAAAATCGGATATTGAGAGGCTATATGCTATAATGCAAATCAGCTTGATTGTAAAGGAGTCGGTCAGATGAAAGTCGTTTTGGTATCGGGTTCCCCCAGAAGGGGAAACACCGAATGGATGCTGAGAAAACTATCCGAACTGCTTACGGAAAAAGGCGTGAAAGTCGAGCTGATTTTGCTCAGACAAAGGGACATCAAGCTTTGCCGGGGTTGTCTGTCCTGCGAGGCAGGTGGTAAAGACCGTAAAGGCCTCTGCAAAATTAAGGACGATATGAACTCGATTTATCCTGAATTGATTGAAGCCGACTGCTGGGTTTTCGGCACGCCGGCTTATTTTGAATTGCTCTCCGGGCTTCTGAAAAATTTTATGGACAGGACCGTGGCGATATGGCCCAGACTGGAAGGCAAACCGATGGCTGGTCTAGCTGTCGCCGAAGAGGGCATCGGGCAGGCGATTCAGAACCTGAAGACCTACGCTACCCTTTGCGGGATGCCGTGGGTCGGCTCAGTTACCTGTCTGGCAAAGAACGCGGGAGAAATCGCAAATAACAAGAGTATCAATCTCCGACTCAAGAGACTGGCGGATAAGATAATAGATTCAATAAAGAAGTAGGCGGGAAGTTGTCATTCTGGAGCCACGGTAGCATCGGGTAGAGAACCTACAACAATAGGCTGGTTGAGAGTCCAAGAAATTTATAATGTCTGACTTTGTTCGGTTTTGTTCATCCCGTGCATTATAGTATTTAGAGGGTGAAGGAGACCGTTGTTGGAAGAGAGTACTGCCGTTGCCTCTATGAAAGCCGGTAATGTCAATGACTTTGCAGTGATTATAGAAAATTACCAGGTTCCGATAGTACGTTATCTCTATAGAGTGGTTGGAGACCAGGACACTGCAAACGACCTTGCACAGGATACTTTCATTCAGGCATATAAAGCAATTATAAAAACTAGTCCCGACCTTCACCTCAAATCTTGGCTTTATAAGATTGCGACTAACAACGTACGACAGTATTACCGTCGAAAAAGCATATTGAGATTTGTCCCGTTCAGCGACCACAAAAATTCACTTATTTCATCATCCCAGCAACAATCAAGTGATATCGAGCGGAATATTGAAGTACGAAGAGCTCTTAGTAAAGTGCCTCTCAAAATCAGAACATGTTTGGTACTTCATTTTGTAGAGGGTTTTAAATATCGTGAAATCGCAGTCACTCTGGGTATATCGGAAGATGCTGTACGTATGCGAGTAGCCAGGGGAAGAGAAATTTTCCGACAAGTATACGGAGGAGGTGAGACAGAATGAAATGTAAAGAAATGCGGGAATTACTCTCGGCTTATGCCGATGACGAACTATCTCCACAGCAACGCGAACTGGTAGAAAAGCATCTGGGGGGGTGTTCCGATTGCCGTAAAAGATTAAAAGGAGATGAATGGGTTCAGAAACAACTTTCCTCTCTGCAAGAAGCCCCACTAATGTCGAACTTCACCCGGAGTACGATATCTAAGATTCAAGAATCGGGTGAGAAAAAGAATACACGGACAGTCAGGCGACGGCTTCTGGTTGCTGTTCCGCTTGTGACTATTGTGGCAGTTGTCGCAGCGTTATACCCCACCGTGTTGAGTCTTAATCCTGAGGAAGTAATAGCAAAAGCCTATGCAGCGACGGAAGCAGTGACATCATTCAAGGTGACTTTCTCCGAAGCTGTCAAAACAGCTGGAATGACCAGTTGGTTCGACTCTTCATTCTATAATATCGAATGGGTCAATGAAGACCAATACCATTATAGTACTGGCACTTATACTCCTCACTCAGAGATTGAACTTATAATGCTTTTTGACAAAATTTATAGTCGGGAATCGCCATCATTGGCACCGCTACGCAGCTCACGACTTGAAGAAGAGATTGAGAATTGTATCAACGGAGGCAATCTTAATTCTCTAGTCAGTAAAGAATATACACTTGCTTTTCTGGATTCATTGACCTCTATTAGTGAGATTAATCAGGAGCGAATTGACGGTGTAACCTGTCGGCATTATAGCGCTCAGCGCGATGTGGAAAAAATTATTGCCCAACTTAAGGAACGCATATATCAGAATGGTGGGGATCCATCTGACCCTAAGCTGGAAGGGATATATGATTTATTCCGCCGTACTCAGCGCGATGTCGAAGTATGGATAGGCAAAGATGATTACATCATCCGTCAAGTTACATATACTATGCAACCTGTTGTGCAAGGTAGTAATTTAATTAGCGGTGGCATCACTAAATTCACTACAAAATACTTTGATTTCAATATCCCGATAGTAATTCAACCACCGTTAGACAGTGCCAGAAATTTACTGCCGGATTGGATGGTTACTGAGCGCGAGTGATGATTATTTCATCGACTCCAGGTATTTACTTTATATCGGCGTGATAACTCTGTAGAGACCGGACTTCGTCTTTGCCCGTGCGGTAAGCCGCAATACCTTTAGCGGCAGCGGAAGCCGCCGCGAGGGTAGTGATATACGGTATCTTGTATTTTATCGCCGACTTGCGAATGTAAGAATCGTCATACTGGCTCAACTTACCGGCGGGCGTATTGATAACAAGCTGAATCTCTCTGTTTTTAATGGCATCGGTGATGTTCGGCCGCCCTTCATGTAGCTTGAGGATAGGCTCGGAGGCGATGCCGTTACCGGCCAGAAATTGGTTCGTGCCCTGCGTCGCCCTGATTTTGAAACCCAGCTCTGCGAATTGCTTTGCCACATCCAGTACCGCTGGACGGTCGTGTTCCGAGACGGTTATGAGCACGGTACCCTGTGCCGGCAATGCCGGTTTTGCCGCCTCTTCAGCCTTGAAGTAGGCAAGCCCGAATGAGACGGCTATCCCCAGGACCTCACCCGTCGACCTCATCTCCGGCCCGAGCAGAGGATCGACTTCGGGGAACATATTGAAGGGGAAGACGGCTTCTTTGACCCCGAAGTGCGGGATTCTTTTATGAACCAAGCCAAGTTCCTTGATTTTCCTACCCAGCATAGTTTGTGTCGCGAGCCGTGCCATCGAGACATTGCATACCTTCGAGACCAGAGGCACGGTGCGCGAAGCACGCGGGTTGGCTTCCAGCACATATACGATATCCTTGCAGATGGCATATTGCATATTCATCAGACCGACCACATTTAGTTCGCGAGCGATGATTTCGGTATATTTACTGATGGTGTCGATATGTTTTTTCGACAGGCTTACCGGCGGGATGACGCAGGCGGCGTCGCCGGAATGTACTCCCGCGAATTCGATATGTTCCATCACGGCGGGAATGAAGACTTCCTTGCCATCGGCGATAGCGTCCGCCTCGGTTTCAATGGCATTCTCCAGATATTTATCGATTAATATGGGACGGTCGGGAGTAACATCGACGGCTGCAGATACATAGGATTTGAGCATATCTTCATCATGGATGATTTCCATACCGCGTCCGCCTAGAACATAAGAAGGCCTGACAATCAACGGATAACCAATACGTCCGGCAATGGCTAGCGCATCGTCCATATTTACAGCCATATCCGATTCCGGCATCGGGATATCGAGTTCCATCATTCTCTTGCGGAAACGTCCGCGGTCTTCGGCAATGTCGATGGAATCGGGGGTGGTGCCGAGTACTTTGACGCCGTTCTCCGTCAATTCCTGAGCGATGTTCAGCGGCGTTTGTCCGCCGAACTGGACGATGACGCCTTCCGGTTTTTCCTTATTGTAGATACTGAGTACGTCCTCGACCGTCAAGGGTTCGAAATAGAGCTTGTCCGAGGTGTCGTAATCGGTAGATACCGTTTCGGGGTTGCAGTTCACCATGATGGTTTCATAACCTTCGTCGCGTAGTGCAAAAGCGGCATGGACACAGCAGTAATCGAACTCGATGCCCTGTCCGATACGGTTCGGACCGCCGCCCAGTACCATCACCTTCTTTTTATCGGTAGTAGTTGTCACATCCGGAGCATTATAGGTGGAGTAGTAGTAAGCGGCATTTTCAACACCGCTCACCGGCACGGGGTACCAGCCTTCTACTGCACCGAGTAAAGTACGCTTCTCGCGGATTTCTTTTTCCGACACATCGAGAAGTTTGGCCAGATATTTATCTGCAAAGCCATCTTTTTTTGCTTGAACCAGCAGATTGTCCGGTAATTTTTTACCCTTATATTTGAGGATCTTTTCTTCCAGTTCTACCAGTTCTTTCATCTGCCGGATGAACCAGGGCTTGATATAGGTCTTCTCGTAGAGTTCCTGGACGTCCGCGCCTTTGCGCAACGCTTCATACATAATGAATTGCCGTTCGCTGGTCGGCACATTGAGCATTTTCATCAATTCGCCCAGGGATTTCTGGTGGAAGTTTTTGGCAAACCCCAATCCGTAGCGTCCGTTTTCCAGGGAACGGATGGCTTTCTGAAAGGCTTCTTTATAAGTTTTGCCGATGCTCATTACTTCGCCTACGGCACGCATCTGGGTACCGAGTTTGTCTTCGGCATCGCGGAATTTCTCAAAAGCCCAACGGGCAAATTTAACAACGACGTAATCGCCCGACGGCGTATATTTTTCAAGCGTACCGTCCCGCCAGTAAGGAATTTCGTCGAGTGTCAGTCCCGCGGCCAGTTTCGAGGACACCTGGGCGATGGGGAAACCTGTCGCCTTGGAAGCCAGTGCCGATGAGCGTGAAGTGCGCGGATTGATTTCAATGACGACAATCTCTCCGGTCTCGGGGTTATGCGCGAACTGAATGTTGGTGCCGCCGATGACCTGAATCGCTTCCACAATTCTGTGGGAATACACCTCGAGTTTTTTCTGCAGTTCCGGAGCAATCGTGAGCATCGGAGCCGTGCAATACGAATCCCCGGTATGCACGCCCATTGCGTCCACATTCTCGATAAAACACACGGTGATGATTTGATTCTTAGCGTCGCGGACCACTTCCAACTCGAGTTCTTCCCAGCCTTCAACCGATTGTTCGACGAGGATTTGGCCGATAAGGCTGGCGGAGATACCGCGACTGGCGATCGTCCTCAATTCTTCGACATTATAGACCAGTCCGCCCCCGGTACCTCCCATAGTGTAAGCAGGGCGGATGACGACCGGATAGCCGAGCTTCGAGGCAATTTTCTCAGCGTCCTCGACCGAATAGACAGCTTCGCTCTCGGGCACCTTGATACCGAGGCCGTTCATCGTTTCTTTGAAGGTAATTCTATCTTCGCCGCGCTTGATAGCGTCAACATTGACCCCGATTACCTGTACATTGAATTTAGCAAGTACCCCTTTTTCCGCCAGTTCAGCGCTGAGGTTGAGTCCCGTCTGTCCGCCGAGATTGGGTAGAATGGCATCCGGTCTCTCCTTTTCGATTATCTGCGACAACCTTTCGAAATTAAGAGGCTCGATGTAGGTAACATCTGCCATTCCCGGGTCGGTCATAATGGTCGCCGGGTTCGAGTTCACCAGAATAATTTTGTAACCCAGTGAGCGAAGGGCTTTACATGCCTGAGTACCCGAATAGTCGAATTCGCAAGCCTGTCCGATGATAATGGGACCCGAACCAATAATTAATACCTTTTTGATATCGTTGCGTCTCGGCATTCGGAATCTCTCCTCGCGTTTTAAAATAAAAATTTGTATGTGCGATTTTCTGCGTATAGAAAAGCGATTATCGTCCGTTTTTTGAAAAAATAAACTCTTTATGATTATAGCCTGCCATATCAAAATATGAAAGACTTTAATTGACATAATGCAAGGGAATTTTATAATCAATCGAAAACCGAAAAACTGTAGATGTTACACATGTTACGTCAGTCGTATCCCACTTTAGTACTATCCGCAGGTTATTGCCTAACCAATATTATTCTGTTACGTTATAAAGTATAAAAGAACCGGCAGGAGGGCAAAATGAATAAAAGATTTTGGCTAGGATTGTTTTCGTTAATCACAATCGTAGCACTTACCTTGACCGGCGTCGGATGTGCTTCGGGTAATATGGGAACATCTACAACAACTGCTACTACGTCGGCTGCTTCGCTAACGGGAACACTTACATTCAATGTCACCGATGCCCCGCCCAGTCAGGAAGTAACCAGTATAATGATTACAATCTCAAAGCTCGAGGTGCATAAAGCTGTTGCAGAGCAGGTGCAGACCGTAACACAGACCTCGACTGAGACCACGACTCAAACCACAGTTGAAACAACGACTGGAACTACATCTGACACGAAAGAGGTTGAAGACGGAGAATGGATTGTTATCGACATTCCAGATACAGCCAGGACATTCGATTTACTTAAGGTTAAAGGACTTGAGCAGTTGCTCGCCTCACAACCGGTGGCTACCGGGAAATATACTCAGGTCAGATTAACGGTAGAGAAAGCCGAGGTAGCTTTGAACGGCGGAGAACTCGAGGAAGCAACTGTACCCAGCGGAGTTTTGAAGCTGGTGCATCCATTCGATGTAGTCGAGGGCGAGACAACGACGGTCCTGCTTGATTTCGATGCTGAAAAATCGGTTACGGTTACCGGTAATAATAGGATTCAGGTAAAGCCTGTCATCAAGCTGACGGTCGAGACCAGCAGTAAACCGGCCGATACCTCTGAGAACGGGAGCCGGAAATTAGCGGAGGATTTTATCGAGACCTGTCCTACCTTCGCTTTCGACGGGGTGAAGAATTCCGTACAACTGAAGGGAACAGAGGCGGGACAGAATTCTGACACATGGATACTCACCTATGAATTTCAGTGTAGCCATGCGGGATATGGCGACCGCACAGGGCAGGTACTTGCCCAGGTGATGACAATCCATCAGGCGAGAATTACCGTAGAAAATGGTTCCGTAGTCGAGGCAATAATCGATGGCACTTGGAACGAAATTACACAAGAGACGGTAACATCCAGCTAGGCAGAAATGTACAGTTTCCCAGTATAGCAGACTGGCTCTCAGTGCCTTTTACCGCTCAAGTGCGGCATTTTTCCAGTTAATGCATTAGCCCCGACATAATTGCCAACATTACTGCCGCCGCCATCACCGAGCCAATTTGTCCGCCGGTATTAGCGCCTATGGCATGGAATAATAAGAAGTTTCGCGGATTGGCTTTTTGGCCTTCTTTCTGTACTACCCGGGCAGACATCGGGAAAGCAGACGTCCCTGCCGCTCCCAGCAGGGGGTTAATTTTCCCTTTGCTGAGAACTCTCATTAGTTTACCGATTAGAACACCGGTCACAGTGTCCAGCGCAATAGCTAATAGACCCAGTGCAAATACCAGAATTGTTTCCCATTTCAGGAAGTTGCCGCCCAGCATTGAAGCTCCGATGCTCAATCCCAGGAATAACGTTACCAGATTAGTGAGGGTGTTTTGAGAGACATCTACTAATCTGCCGATAACGCCTGATTCTTTCATAAAATTGCCGAGCATCAACATACCCATCAAGGGAGCACCCATCGGGGCGATCAATATGGTAATAATACCTGCAACGAGAGGGAAGAGTAATTTAACTGTTTTCGATACTTTTTTCTCGCCGGCAGACATTAATGTAGCCCGTTCTTTTTTAGTGGTCAATGCTCTCATAATGGGTGGTTGAATGATTGGCACTAGTGACATATACGAATAGGCAGCGATTGAGACTGCCGGTAATAACTCGCGAGCGAATTTCGAGGTTACGTAAATGGCAGTAGGACCGTCGCAGGCACCGATAACAGCGATAGAGACTGCCTGTTCACGCGGGAAGCCTAATGCCAAAGCCAGCAGTAGCGTCAGGAAGATACCGAACTGCCCGGCGGCACCAAAAATCAGTACCACAGGATTGCCCAACATAGGCCCGAAGTCTATCATCGCTCCCAATCCGATAAAAAGCAGACAGGGGAAAAGTTCGGTGAGAATACCTGATTTATAGAGAATATTGATAATCCCACCTTCATCCGATGCAGATAGACCGGCTAGAGGAAGATTACCCAGCACAATACCAAATCCGATAGGGAGAAGAAGAACCGGCTCTATTTTTTTCGCGATTCCCAGATAGAGCAGGACACAACCGATCAGAATCATCACAGCACTTTGCCATGTCAGACTGGCAAAACCCTGTGTTAAAGCCGAAAGTGCCGAATTAAAAAACTCCATCTAATCCTTCTTTTCCTCTTTCTTTTTAAAAGGGAAGAGCTTATTCATGATATAGATGACGAAAATAAGTAAGACTAAAGTAAGAAGTGTAACGCCCATGCCCATCAGTGTCATCGTCAACCCAAATGACAGGTCTTTCAAGTTTACCTCCTGTTCGGATCCTACTAATTGCTTTTGCTCGTCTTCCGTAGAATCCATTTACTAATTTCAAAGGCAATAAAACCAGTCAATGATACAGGGATAATCAACAACCAATCTTCCCATCCTATAGGGACAACATGGAATGGTTCTTGCAATGCAGGGATATATAATACTGCCATTAGAAGTCCGAGGGATGCCAGGTTGGCATAGATAAGCCATTTATTACTGAAGAAACCAATCTTGAAAATGCTGTGTATTTCAGAACGGCATGCCAGTACGGCAAACAGTTCAAAAAGTACAACAGCGCAAAGCACCATCGTTTGTGCTTCTGTAAGGAGCGGGTTATTACTCTCGTGCCATGAATGTCCTAGTGAGTCCAGTTTCCAGATAAATAGGGGAAGCATCGTTGCTGCCATAATTACGCCGATGACAGCCATATTGATGAGGACGTTTTTTGTGAAAATACTTGATTTAGGGTCACGTGGCTTCCGCTTCATAATATCAGGGTCATGCGGGTCAATTGAAAGTGCCAGTGCCGGTAGTCCGTCAGTAACTAAATTGACCCAGAGCAGGTGAATAGCGACCAATGGTAATGGGAGTCCGAGAAGACTGGCTATAAACATGATGAGCACTTCACCTATGTTAGCAGAGAGCAGATAAATCAAATATTTCTTTATGTTATTGAAAATACCCCTGCCTTCTTCGACTGCAGCAACTATCGAGGCGAAATTATCGTCCGTCAAGACCATTGCCGCCGCTTCTTTGCTGACATCGGTGCCCGAGATTCCCATCGCTATGCCGATATCCGCCTTTTTCAGAGCGGGTGCATCGTTCACTCCGTCGCCTGTCATGGCGACGATTTCACCTTTCATGGAGAAGGTATCCACTATTTTCAATTTGTTCGCAGGAGAGACACGGGCATAAACTTCTATATCCTCGACAATTTTTTCATACTCGGTGTCGCTCAAGTTCTCCAGTTCGGCGCCGGTAATAGCCATACCATCAGGTTTCAGGATACCGAGTTCTCTGGCGATTGCACTGGCAGTTATTTTATGGTCGCCGGTAATCATTACCGACTTGATGCCGGCTTTTTCGCACAGTTTGATAGCGTCTTTTACTTCCGGACGCGGCGGATCTATCATGCCTGCCAATCCGACAAAAACCATTTCTTTTTCGCAGTCGGTTCTGACGGCTGCATTGTCCCGGATAGGTTTATATGCCATGCCGAGAACGCGCAGAGCATTTTCTCCCATCGAATAAGCCGTACTCAGCACTCGATTTCTGTCGTTTTCGTTAAGTATTTTTTTCTGACCGTTCTCCATTATATAGGCACAGGAATCCAGAACAATCTCCGGAGCACCCTTGGAATAAGCAATTTTCCCTTCAGGGCTATTATGAATCGTTGTCATCTTCTTTCTTTCCGAAGAGAAGGGGATTTCATCGATACGCGGCAATTCGGAATTCAAATCATCTTGTGAGAGACCTGCTTTGGCAGCCGCTACGAGCAGTCCACCCTCGGTAGGGTCGCCCTTTATCTCCCATTTGCCGTCCCTGGAAAGTAGCTGTGTGTCATTACACAGGGCATTGATTTTCATAAAAGTCCGTATGTCCGTGTCCTGTTTGATATCTATCACTTTCCCATCGATCTGAAATTCGCCTTTCGGTTCGTAACCGGCGCCGGTGATTTGTATTAATCTACCGCTAACGTAAATCTGGCGAACGGTCATCTGGTCCTGTGTCAATGTTCCTGTTTTATCTGAGCAGATGACCGTAGTACAACCTAATGTTTCCACTGCTGAAAGTCGCCTGACGAGGGCGTGCCGTTTCACCATTTTTTGCACGCCGATGGAAAGAGAAATAACAACAACCGCGGGCAAGGCTTCAGGAACGGCGGCAACTGCCAAACTGACTCCCCAGATAAATATATCCATAATCCCCTGCAAGGAGAAAATATGGCCTCTGATGATGCTTAGAAGGACAACGATGGCAACAATAATCAGACAGGCGATACCGAGCATTTTGCCGACTTTATCCAGGTTTTTCTGGAGCGGGGTCGTTTCCTCTCCGACACCCTGGAGCATGGCGGCAATCTTACCAAATTCGGTCTGCATACCGGTAGCGACGACGATACCCTTACCTCTCCCGTAAGTAACTGTAGTGCCCGTATAGGCCATATTTTTATGGTCACCTACGGGTACCACCCCCTCGATAACAGCGGTGCTTTTTTCGACCGGAGTGGATTCACCCGTAAGAGGAGCTTCCTGTGTAGAGAGATTAAACGACTCCACCAAACGTAAATCAGCCGGAATCCTGTCACCGGCACTTAAAATAACGATGTCGCCGGGTACCAGTTCCTCAGCAGGCACTTCTATTTCATTACCATCTCGGATGACGGTAGCTGTCGGTGCTGCCATTCTCTTGAGTGCCGCCATCGCTTTTTCGGAGCGGTACTCTTCGATAAACCCCAGAATTACACAGGCAATAACGATGGCAAAAATAACGATGGCATCGGTTATCTCTTCAGGAAGTCCTGCGCCTGCTTCCCAATTAATGATACCGATAACAACAGACAGGGCAACAGCTACCAATAAAATGATAATCAAGGCACTCTTGAATTGCTCAGCAAGGAGTTTCCAGGGAGATACTTTTTTTTCTTCTTTGAGCTCATTGTAGCCGTATTGGGAAAGTCTCTTCCGGACCTCTTCACCGGTCAGGCCTTTCAATCCTGAATTCAACGCTTTGAAAGTCTCGGCTATACTTTTCTGATACCATTTGGTGTCGTCCTTCTGAGAAGCGATATTGTTTTTGGTTTTATCAGTCTTTTTGCTCATCTTACCCGGTCTTTTACTCCTGATTATATGAATAGGCCTTTCTGAATATGGTATGACGTTGCTATACTCACTGTCAAACTTGCCAACCTTTTCCCAGGAATTTAACGGGACAAGAATAAAGTATTGCAGCAACTTCTCAGTAATGATATACTAACGTAAGAGCCTTTAAGCTGGTCCCGTGAGACTGGCAAGGGAAATGAAGAGTGTGAAATTCATACCTCTTGCCAAACACGGCAAGAGGTATTTTTATGTCTGGAAAACTTATAACGGCCCTTTATACGGGACAGGATGAGCGATGAAAAAACGTGCGTATCTGGTTCTGGCAGACGGGTCGGTCTATGAAGGGTCTTCGTTCGGCACGGAAGTTGATGCTTTCGGTGAAGTAGTCTTCAATACCAGTATGACGGGTTATCAGGAGATGTTGACGGACCCTTCATACGCAGGGCAGATTGTCGTACCGACCTATCCGCTCATCGGCAACTATGGTATCAACGACCAGGATGCCGAATCGGCGAGAATTCAGGTTCGAGGGTTTATCGTCAGAGAAGAATGTCCGGAGCCGAGCCACTATCTCAGCGGCGCGACGCTAGGTGAATATTTGCTGGACAGCAATATCCCCGGACTTCAGGGGGTAGACACCAGGGCCATCACCCGTAAATTGCGTTCTACGGGTGTAATGATGGGTATCATCACCTCTAAAATGACCCCCGAGGAAGCTCTGGCAAAGCTTAAAAAACAGCCTGATTACGGCTCGATTGATTTTGTGCGGCAGGTCAGTACGGGAGAGTCTTACGAATGGGAAAAAGATAAGGTGGCGGAATATAAATATCGTATCGTCGCCTATGACTGCGGTTTGAAATACAACATCCTGAGGCTACTGAAAGCCCGGGAGTGCAGCGTTACGGTAATGCCCTGTACCAGTACGGCAGAAGAGATTTTGAATCTTAACCCCGATGGCATTCTATTATCGCCTGGCCCCGGCGACCCCGAACTGCTCGATTATGCCGTAAAAACGGTGCGGGGATTAATCAATAAGAAACCGATTATGGGCATTTGTCTGGGTAATCAATTGATTGCTCGCGCCTTCGGAGCGAAGACATTCAAGTTGAAATTCGGGCACAGGGGTGGGAACCATCCCGTCAAGGAATTCGCTACCGGACGCGTCCATATCACCGCTCAAAATCATGGCTATGCTGTCGATCCCGATACACTGAAAGACGGTCTGGAAGTGACCCACATCAATTTGAATGACAACACGGTAGAAGGCTTAAGGCATAAAGAATTGCCCATTTTTGCGATTCAGTACCATTCCGAGGATTCGCCCGGCCCTATGGATAATAGATACCTGTTCGACAGGTTTATAGAAATGATAAAAGGGAAAAAGTGACTGTGGCTACAAAACCGACCAAGGTCTTAATCATCGGCTCGGGGCCCATCGTAATCGGGCAGGCGGCGGAATTCGATTATGCCGGCACGCAAGCTTGCAAAGCGATGCGTGAGGAAGGCGTTATTTCCGTACTGGTCAATTCCAATCCCGCCACGATTATGACCGATGAAGATATTGCTGATATCGTATATATTGAGCCGCTCACGGTAGAAGTACTCGCTCGTATTATTGAAAAAGAGCGTCCTGACGGTTTGTTGCCTACTCTCGGCGGACAGACCGGACTTAACCTGGCGGTGGAACTGGCAGATGCTGGTGTGCTGGATAAGTATAATGTTCGTGTTCTCGGTACGCCAATTCAGACCATCCGTAATGCCGAAGACCGGGAACTTTTCAAACGGTTGCTCACCAGAATAGGGGAGCCGGTACCCCGCAGCGAGACCGTCAATACAATGGAAGAAGGCAGGCGTATCGCGGGAGAGATCAAACTGCCGGTGGTAATTCGTCCCGCTTACACGCTCGGCGGTACGGGCGGCGGTTTTGCTGCGACATCGGAAGAACTGGAAACGGTGCTCGATAGCGGTTTGAGTGCCAGCCCGATTCACCAGGTACTCGTGGAAGAATCGGTCGCCGGCTGGAAAGAAATCGAATACGAAGTAATGCGCGATGCCGCCGACAACTGCATTACCGTTTGTAATATGGAAAAC
>JAFGHZ010000032.1 GCA_016929875.1 Dehalococcoidales bacterium | reverse complement strand
CCTATCCACCCAACCCAGCATAACTATTTTGATAATTGTCTTTAAAAAGAAAGCGGCTACCGCCGCGGCTGCCATTACCACCATCAGAATAATTATGAAGGCGATGATATTCGAGACATTGGTATTATGGGTAAAAGTGAGGACTCCCCCGAGTTGCTGATAGAAGTTGCTCGCCAGTACGATACCGACGATAAGTCCGACAATGGAAAGCACGGACCTGATAAGACCTTGAGCAATTCCCCCGAAAATCGAGATAATCAAATAGACAATGATTCCGATATCAAGGACGTTCATCTTCCTTCTCCTTACTTAAAGTATCGGTACGGAGTGGAACCGACAGGATATTTGCCAGACAGGTACTCCAGATTGTATCATACTCATACCTTTTGGTAAACTAGTAATCACAAAAGCATTTATGTATCCTGTGAAACAGGAAGGAAGAATGGCAAAATATAAAGTTACCTTCTTACCCGACAATAAAATAATCGAAATAGAAGCCGGCTCAACTCTTCTGCAAGCCGCAGAAAAAGCAGGGGTTCTTATCAACAGTCTCTGCGGGGGCGATGGCCTCTGTGGAGAATGCCGTTTGCAGGTCGTTAGCGGGAGAGCTATGGCCGACAAAAACGCTATCGCAGTTTTTTTTAAAGATGAAATAGAAGGCGGCTATGTCCTCGCCTGCCGGACGAAAATCAACGATAATCTCACCGTAAGGGTCCCTCCGAAATCAAGAACAGAGCAGGAAAAGATTATACTCGAAGGCACCTCCATCGTTTACAGCGAGCCGGAAAAAGTCGAACTGCACCGTCAAACCGGTGAACTACCGGTGTCTTTCGACCCTCCTATCAAGAAGGTCTATCTCGAGTTATTGGAGCCGACTCTCGAGGACAATGCCTCGGACATCGACCGTATTACCCGCGAGCTGAGTAAGATTTCCAGCTACCCGACTTTTGAAATCTCCCTTGCTTGCTTGCAAAACCTGACAGAAAAGCTGCGCGCTTATGATTGGAAAGTGACCGTTACATTCGCCCGACACAACGGTATCGGCCGTATACTGGCAATCGAAGGCGGCGATACCTCGAGCAAACACTACGGACTGGCGATCGATGTCGGCACGACGACGGTCGTCGCCCAGCTTGTGAACCTTACAACCGGGAAAGTCCTCGGTGCTAAGGGCAGTCATAACTCGCAGGCCCACTACGGCGAGGATGTTATCTCGCGGATGGTATTTGCCTGCGTACGCGGCTCACTGGAACCCCTTCACAAAGCCGTGATCACAAACATCAACCACCTCGCTCAATCTCTGGCGAAGGAGAACCACATTGAAATCGGAGACATAAATGCTGTCGTTGCGGCAGGCAATACCACGATGAGTCATTTCCTGTTGAATATGACGCCCTGCTCCATCAGGCTGGAACCATATGTCCCGACCACGGTAGTTTATCCTCAAATCTTCGCTCGTGAAGTCGGTATTGAAATCAATCCGCAGGGTATCCTGGAAGTGGCGCCGAGCATTGCCAGTTATGTCGGCGGAGATATCGTGGCAGGGGTACTGGCTTGCGGAATCGCCGACCGGCCGGAAGTCAGGTGCTTAATCGACATCGGAACCAACGGGGAAATCGTCATCGGCAATAACGAATGGTTGGTATGCTGTTCTGCTTCCGCCGGACCCGCTTTCGAAGGCGGGGGTACCCGTTATGGAATGAGAGCTACTCGGGGCGCCATCGAGAAAGTGGAAATCAAGGACGGCAAGGTCGTTTACGAAACTATCGGGAAAGCAAAACCGAGAGGTATTTGCGGTTCCGGATTGATAGATACCATCTACGAATTAGTACGGAATGGTATCATCGAACGCGATGGGAAATTCAGCACTTCTCGCAATGATTCCCGCTTGATTACCGAAGATAGCGAGACATATTACATTCTCGCTAATCCCGAGGAAACCGAAAACGGTGAAGCAATTTCGATATCGGAATCGGAAATTGCCAACCTTATCAAATCGAAGGGCGCAGTATTTGCCGCCATAAAATCGCTGTCGGACTACGTCGGACTCGGTTTCGACCATCTGGAGACTATCTACGTCGCTGGCGGCTTCGGCAGTTCGCTAAACATACCCAAGGCAATTGCTATCGGGCTGATACCCGACATCGATGTAAAGCGGATCCAGTTCATCGGTAACAGTTCGCTTGCCGGAGCACGAATGGCACTGACGTCTGTTGCTGCTTTCGAGAAATCGCTGAGTATCGCACGAAAGATGACCAACATCGAACTATCGAATTATGCGCCGTTTATGCATGAATTCGTGGCGGCACTTTTTCTACCGCACACCGATAATAAGCTTTTTCCATCGGTCCGATATTCGCGCTAATGTTTCGCCATCTTTCCGTATTTCTGAATCACGATGTAGGTGGCATAGTCGAACAAAAGCAATATCCGATTAGTGCTCTGCAAAGCCGGATACATATCATCGGGACTGCTGAAAAGGGCTGAAGATTCGGCATAGAGCCAGACGTGCCTTCTGATGAGGACAAGCGCGTAGACAGCTTCACTCAAAGGGATACCTCTGCCGTATTGCTCCTCGGCATAACCGCTGGCATCGAGAATCCTGGAAACTTCCTGGTACGGATTATCGGCGAAATACATCCGCTTGAGATTTTTATACAAGAACACGGCATGGCGTATGCAATTTTCCTTGGAATGCGTACGAAACGAGCTTGTCCGCTTCTGTATCGATAAAGATTTATACCATTGTTCCGCAATCTGTTCCGCGTGCTGGTCACATGCATCCATCAACCTGTCAGCAAATGCTTTCTGCACCATATCACACCTCCAGATTAAAAAGGGGGCCTGTCTTTATATCGCAGGCCCCCTCTCAAATCACCTCGCCTTGTATTGCGGGGATCGTTTTTCGGCAAAAGCCCGGGCGCCTTCCATGAAATCTTCGGAGTCCCTGATACGAGCGGCTAATTCCTGTTCCAGTGCCAATCCTTCCTCGAGGTCCATTTCATAGCCCCGGATTATCGCCTCTTTAGTAGCTCTGACTCCCAGCGGACCACGGGAAATAATGGTATTCGCAATTTCTTTAGCGGTGTCCATCAACTTCTCCCGCGGAACCACACGGCTTATCAGACCGCATCGCAAAGCATCCTGGGCACTAATACGATTACCGGTCAGCAACATCTCCGATGCCACAGCACGGGGAACAAACCGGGGAAGTCTGATAGTACCGCCCCCGCCGGCCATATATCCGATGTTTATTTCGGGCTGACCGAATTGTGCATTCTCAGCCGCAATTCTAATATCGCAGGACATCGCCAGCTCACAACCGCCGCCCAAACAATAACCCTGTATTGCCGCGATAAAAGGCTTCCAGATTTTGTCGGCACGCATCGGCACTTCTTCCCTATCAGGTTTGAATTCTTTAATATCGGCACCGGCACTGAAGGCCTTGTCCCCTGCTCCGGAGACAATTGCCACCCACAAGTTGTCGTCATCACGAAAATCATTCATTGCATTGCGCAGACCGTGCATAACTTCATTGCTGAGTGCGTTCAACGCCTCGGGGCGATTAATCGTAATGTAAGCAATCTTACCTTCTTTTGTATATTCGAGAGCAGCCATAAAATCCTCCTCGCATTTTAATTCCCGGGTTTAATATTTCTGTTGCCCGCAGTGCTTGAATTTTAACAAATACTTTTGAATGCGTCAATTGCATCTTCCTACGCCAATAATATTACCGCCACATGCGGATTATTCTCAGAACAGCTTTCCTCAGCGCAGTTAATAAACGGCATCAAAGAATGATAAAATAAGGTCAATCGCCCGGGAGGAAAATGAACAGACCGACCCATACGACACCCGTCAAATGCAAATACTGCGGAGCGCTCGAAACCGTCAAGTACGGTACCTTCGAAGGCATGCAAAGGCATTTCTGCAAAATTTGCCGGCGCAAATTTGCCGATAACGATGCTTTACCCGGGATGAAAACCCCCGTATGGGTAATATCATCAGTCCTCCACTATTACTATGAAGGAATGTCCATCGGTGCCATTCAAAAACAAATCAATCAGGAGCACGGTGCTTATTATGCAGAGTCGAGTATCTATAACTGGGTAATGCGTTTCTCGAAACAGGCAATTGAACGTGCAGAATCGTTTCATCCGCAAGCAGGTGATTCCTGGCTGGTTTGCGAGGCAATTCTTGTTATCGGGCAACGGCAATTGTGGGCCTGCGACATCTTCGATATCGAAAGCAAATACCTGCTGGCCTCCCGTCTCTGCGAATCAGGGATAACGAACGAGATATCCGGACTTCTGGAAATTACGTATCGCAGAGCAGGGAAATTACCCGGACAGGTAATCACTGCCACGCCGATAGATACCTACGCAAAGGATATTCCGCACACCGCAAAATACTTCCGAAATATTTTAAAGAAGCGTAATCGCATTATAAGCAACAAGTTTAAAAGCACCGCCACGATACAAATGCTGATGGATGCATGGCGTATACACTATAATTTCATCGCGGGAGATAATAGAACCCCGATACCGCCGGCACAAAAAATGGGCATGGCACCATTTCAGGATTGGTTCAACCTGATCATAAGAACTAGCGACCGATGAATAAACAAAATAAATGGCGCCATCAACCAGAATAGAAGTGCTCACACTCATAAATTCCTTGACATTATAGAATGTTGATGTTACAATATCCCACAAATCAGCTTTGATTGACTCAACACCAATTCGGTATTAAGATAAAGGAGGTAGGACTCGAGGGTAGAAAGTATAACCGACAGATAATTCACATATCCCTGTAATGCCGGTTAACAAGCCCCCGAAGTTTGCTCTAAGGAGATGGCGACGCTAGCAAAAGACGAAATAATTCTAGAAATGAAAAACCTGAGAACCTATTTCTATACTCAGGAAGGCGAACTTAAGGCAGTTGACGGTCTCTCCTATTATGTCAGAAAGGGAGAGAGCGTGGGGTTAGTCGGCGAGAGTGCCTGCGGCAAAAGTGTCAGTGCTCTTTCGATATTGCGACTTATCCCGTATCCGCCGGGTATAATTGTCGGCGGAGAGATTATTTTTCAAGGGAAAGACCTCTTGAAATCCACTGAAGAAGAGATGCGCCACATTCGCGGTAACAGTATCGCTATGGTCTTTCAGGAGCCTACCACTTCTTTGAACCCGGTACTCACCGTCAGACGGCAAATATCAGAGACACTGGAACTACACCGCCATATGAATAAAGAGGAGTCTTTCCAGGAGACCATCAGATTACTGAAGCTGGTCGGTATCCCTGATGCGGAAAGAAGGGCCAATGATTACCCGTTCCAATTTAGCGGCGGTATGCAGCAAAGAATTATGATTGCTATGGGTCTGAGTTGTAATCCCGCACTGCTTATCTGTGACGAACCGACCACTGCCCTGGATGTTACCGTACAGGCACAGTTACTGGAAATTATCGATGACTTGAGGGCCAAATTCGGTACCGCAGTAATTACTATCACTCATAACCTCGGTATAGTGGCCCGTTATGTGGATCGTGTTAATGTAATGTACGCAGGCCGAATGGTAGAAACAGCCCGGACCGAGGATCTTTATGCCAACCCGCTCCATCCTTATACTATGGGCTTACTGGCATCGGTTCCTCGTCTGGATGTCAGCAGGAAAAAATCGCTGAGAGTTATCAAAGGGCTACCCCCGAATCTCTCCCGGTTACCACCCGGCTGTGCATTCCAACCGCGTTGCGACTATGCCATGCCTATATGTGAAAAGGAATATCCCCCACTGGAAAAGGTCGGAGAAGAGCATTATCGGGCATGCTTTGCCGAAGTCAGTAAATTGCAGAAACAGCAAAAATAAGAGAGGGTTTTCGGATAATGGAAGAGAATCATATTGTTGAAGTGGAAAACCTGTATATGTATTTTCCGGTCACAGCCGGTATTTTACGTAGAAGAGTCGCCGATGTAAAAGCGGTAGACGGCTTAAACTTTTTTATCAAAAAAGGCGAAACTCTTGGCCTGGTGGGAGAAAGCGGCTGCGGTAAAACGACCACGGGGCGCTGTATTCTCCAACTCTACGAAGGGATAAAAGGTAAGGTTTCTTTTGACGGAGTCGACCTCACCAATCTAAAAAAGGAACAGATGCGAAGAATGAGACGGAATATGCAATTGATATTCCAGGACCCGTTTGCTTCGCTCGACCCGCGTATGACCGCGGGTGAAATTATCGGTGAGCCGTTAAAGGTGCATCGTCTGGCAAGAGGCAAAGAATATAAGGAACAGGTAGAAGAATTATTCCGCATGGTAGAACTCGAGCCTTACATGGCAAACCGTTATCCACATGAGTTCAGCGGAGGACAAAGACAACGTATCGGTATCGCACGTGCCCTGGCGGTAAGACCGAAATTCGTGGTCTGCGACGAACCTGTTTCAGCCCTCGACGTTTCCATTCAGGCCCAGATTATCACTCTACTGGAAAGGCTGCGTGAGGAACTGGGATTGACCTATCTCTTTATTGCTCACGACCTTTCCGTGGTACGGAACATCAGTGACCGCGTAGCGGTGATGTACCTCGGCAAGATTGTAGAAATTACAGACAGCGATGAGCTTTATGCCAATCCTTTGCACCCGTATACGATCGCTTTGCTATCTGCAGTACCTATCCCCGATCCCCAAGTCGACCGTACGCGACAGCGCATCATATTGAAAGGTGACGTACCAAGCCCGATCAATCCTCCATCAGGTTGCCGGTTCCATCCAAGATGCCAGATGGCTATCGACATCTGCAAACAGAAAGAGCCTGAATTGAAGTTAGTGGGGAAAGAGCACTGGGTCTCATGCCACCTGGTTAAACCTCAAGCTGGCACCAGCGATCTGTCAGCCGCCCGGTAATATGATGTTAAAGGCGCAGTACTCCGAAGAAGCCACTCCGGAAAGGCAGGAGGGTACGGCTGTTTTTGCGCTGATAAATTTGCTGGTATTATTACATCCGGTATTATTTGTGGTAGTATAGGATGTTGAATATTGGTTGAAAGATTCAGGGTAGTAATACTATCCGCAGGTAATTTTTTATTAACATTTCATTAACAATTGGGTGATATCATATTACTTTAATACTAACCTACCAGAAGAGAGGACATATCTCAATTGACAAAGAAACGCCCGGTTCAAACAACTGACGAGGCAAAACCGTTAACCGAAGAGGCGAAACGGCGCAAGAAAAAAACCAATACCATTATCACCGTCGCATCCATACTGGTAGCCATAGCTATAGTAGTAAGTGTGGGCTACTATTTGATTTATGTAATGCCCATGCACAGCATTCTTATCAAAGTTAATGACGAGAGTATTAGGATCGACTATTTCCTGAAACGATGCCTCCTGAACGGTACCGAGGATGTCTACGGTATGGTAACGAATGTTACTTACGAAGTCGTGATTAAACAAGCGGCGGCGGAATACGGAATTGTAATCTCGGAAGCAGAAATTGACGAGGCGTTAAGGAGTGCGGCTAAAGGTTCAAACGAAAGCATCTCAGAAGCAGAATTTCAAGAATGGTACGGGCAGAAACTCTATACGAGCATGCTCTCCGATAAAGAATTCAGGGAGATTATAAGAAGTTCATTAATCGCCGTGGAACTGCAGGCATATCTCGAAGAGAATGTGCCCGCCACGGCAGAGCAGGTCCATCTCCATTATATTTACATCGCCGATTATGAAGGTGCCCTGGAAATACAAGAGAGAATAGATAACGGCGAGGATTTCGCTACGATTGCACGTGAAGTGTCGCTGGATACCACCGCCATCGAAAACGGAGGCGACCAGGGATGGGTCCCTGTACACGCTCTTACCGGGCAACTCGAATATTTAGTTGCCGGTCTTACTATCGGTGAAGTCAGTGCTCCGTTCCAATTAAGTACATCAAGCACAGAGGATACCTCTACTCAACCATATATGCTCGTAATGATTTCCGAGAGGGCACCATCGATGGAAGTCAGCGAAGAGTATATGCAGGTGCTCAAGAGCCGTGCCTTGAATGACTGGCTAGAGCAACGTCTGTCCACCCAGACGATACGGTTTTATGGGAAGGGCACGTCCGGCGGTTACGACTCCGAGACACAAGCATGGTTACAATACCAATTAACGAAAATGAGGAAAGCTGCCGGTCTTCTAACTACTACCACGGCAACAGAATAAGGAAAACTGAATTGATTAAAGTCCGGAATCTGACTAAATATTACGGCGAACGTCTGGCGGTAAACAATATCAGCTTCGACGTCGGCAAAGGTGAAAT
>JAFGHZ010000031.1 GCA_016929875.1 Dehalococcoidales bacterium | reverse complement strand
TTAGATTCAAATGCCAGCGTAGCTCAGTGGTAGAGCAGCGGTTTCGTAAACCGTCGGTCAAGAGTTCGACTCTCTTCGCTGGCTCCATAATTCAGGGGGCGGGTGAAAACAATGTGTGCGTTATACGGCGGTATCGAAGCCGGCGGTACGAAATTCGTCTGTACCGTGGGGACCAACCCTGAAGATTCAGAGGATGTGAAACGGATTCCCACGACCACACCTGCCGAGACACTCAGAAAGGTAATCGATTTCTTCCACGGGCAAAAAGGCTTATCGGCGGTCGGTATTGCCTCGTTCGGACCTCTCGACCTCAATCGGAATTCACCTACCTACGGTTATATCACCACTACGCCTAAACCCGGTTGGGCGTTTACCGACCTTGCCAGAGCCGTCGGGAAGGCTTTGAATGTTCCTGTCGGTTTTGATACCGATGTCAATGCCGCCGGTTTAGGTGAGCGACAGTGGGGAGCGGCGAGGGGACTGGATAATTTCATCTATCTGACCATCGGTACCGGCATCGGCGGCGGCGGTATGATAAACGGGAAACTGATTCACGGTATGGTCCATCCGGAAATGGGGCATATTCGCCTTCCTCACGATAAAAAAGCCGACCCGTATCGTGGGTATTGTCCTTTCCACGGCGATTGTTTCGAAGGACTGGCAAGCGGTCCGGCACTGCAGGAGCGGTGGGGGCAATCGGCGGAGACCTTGCCTGCCGACCATCCTGCGTGGGTGCTCGAAGCGCATTATCTCGCCCTGGCAGTAAGCGACTTTGTTTGCACAATGTCTCCCCAGAAGGTGATTCTCGGCGGCGGTGTCATGGAGCAAAAGCAGCTTTTCCCGATGATACGTCAGGACGTGCAAAAACTGCTGAACGGCTATATTAAGTCGGATGAAATCCTGAAAGATATCGAGAATTATATCGTGCCGCCAGAACTCGGCAAGCGGGCAGGTGTTCTGGGAGCGATTGCTCTGGCGATGCAGGCTCACAAAGGCGTTTGACGGTTACAGACTGAACAGGCTATAATTCAATTCGGTGCAAAACGGTGTTTCCGTGCACCGTTGTGTTTTTTACAGTATGGGGGCATAGCTCAGTTGGTAGAGCATCAGACTTTTAATCTGTTGGTCGGAGGTTCGAATCCTCCTGCCCTCACCAGATTCTGAAGCTAAACTTGAATTTAACAAGACCACTCGTTTTTCGTGTGGTCTTTCTTTTTTACAATATATGACCACCGGATTTTTGCACGAATATATGTTAGGGGTAAGCAAGGTAAATTGTGAAATTTTTATTGACAGCTATGTTTAGGGATGCGTACAATTGGGAGCAGTTGAGGATATACAGGAGGCAGACATGAGACTGGCAAATAAAGTAGCACTGGTCACCGGCGCGAGCCGTGGTATCGGGAAGGCAATAGCACTGGCTTATGCCTGTGAAGGCGCAGACGTGGCAGTCAACTATCTCCACTCGATGAAAGAGGCCGAGGAGGTCGCTGCGAGCGCGAGAAAGATGGGACGTCGTTCCATTGCGGTAAAGGCAGATGTCGGCAATAAGAGCGATATAGACCATATGGTTGCGGCGGTGATGAAAGAGTTCGGCAGGATCGATATACTGGTAAACAATGCCGGCGTAGGAATGGTCGCACCATCGGCGATGTTGGAGGAGAGCGCATGGAGGAGAGGCATCGATGTGCTCCTGACGGGGGTATTCCTGTGCAGTCAAGCGGTCGGTAGGGAGATGATCAAGCAGAAAAGCGGGAAAATCGTGAATATATCTTCAGTTGTTGGGTTGGGGGGCATGCCGGAGCGCGCCGCTTACGGTAGTGCCAAGGCGGGAGTTATCAACCTGACTAAGGTCCTGGGCTGTGAGTGGGCAAACCATCATATTAACGTTAATGCCATCTGCCCGGGTTTTGTCCGTACGGACCTTGTGACGGAACTGATGTCCCGAGGATTGTACAATGAAAAGGAACTGCTGAAATTAGTTCCACTGGGGAGGCTAGGTGAGCCGGAGGATGTCGCGAGTGTAGCGGTGTTTCTCGCTTCAGAAGAGTCCAGCTATATTACCGGACAGGCTATCTCGGTGGACGGCGGTTGGCTTGCCTATAGCTATCTGGAATCCTGGTTGGAAACGGCAAAGGAAAGGGCATAACGGTGCGGGATTCAGTTCTTTAGCGGCAAACCTAACTGGAAAAGGCAACTCTGCAACGACTGCGAAACATAAGAAGACCTGCATAACTGTTATTAAATATTTAGAACTTTAGTTTTAACCCGACGGGACAATGGTCGGAGCCCATTACCTCCGGCAGAATGTAAGCGTCGGTAACGCGGCCGAGCAGATTTTTTGTGATGAAGAAATAATCGATTCTCCAGCCCACGTTTCTCTCCCGTGCCCTTGATTTCATATCCCACCATGAATATTGTCCCGGCTCTTTGTGCAGGTGGCGGAAAATGTCGATGTAACCGCTGTCGACCAATTTGTCCAGCCATGCCCTTTCGATGGGCAGGAACCCCGATATCTTTTCGTTCTCTTTCGGTCGGGCGAGGTCGATTTCCTTATGGGCCGTATTAACGTCTCCGCAGAAGATGATGTTTTTACCAGCACGCCGTAGAGCCTCGATAAAGTCTAAAAAAGCCTCGTAGAAATCCAGCTTGTATTTCAGCCTCTCATCGTTCTGTTTCCCGTTCGGGAAATAGACGTTGAGGAGAGTAAATTCAGGGTACTCTGAAACGATGGCTCTGCCCTCTGTATCGAACGCCGGTATGCCGAAGCCGTTCCGGACATTCAAAGGTTTAACTTTCGTAAAAGTGGCAACTCCGGAATAGCCTTTTCTTTCGGGGTAATTCCAGTAAACCTGGTAGCCGGGCGGCGACAGTAAATCGCTGTCGAGGGCTTCAGGGCTCGCTTTGGTTTCTTGCAGGCAAAGTATATCCGGTGATTCTTTGTCCAGCCATTCCAGAAAACCTTTTCTAGCCGCTGCTCTGATACCGTTAACGTTCCAGCTCAATATCTTGATTTCTGCCATAGAACCTTCCGTCAGGATAATCTTTTACTAGCATCCTATTACTGTCGGATGCCGATGTCAATCATCGATTTTGGCAAAAATTAGCTTCGGCGGTATTGCAATTTGTCATAACGTTGGTATAATTA
>JAFGHZ010000030.1 GCA_016929875.1 Dehalococcoidales bacterium | reverse complement strand
TCTCGTTTTCAGGAATCCGGAGGTCTATTTTACATACACCGACATTCATTGTTTCCAGCCACCTGAAAAAACTAGAAGATTACTATCGAAACAGATTAACCTTTCTGCGATTTATCAGCCGTATATTTGAATTTTGCACGCTCCGCAACCATCGAAAGCAGGGTGGCCGAAGCACCGCGGGGTCTGTACATTCCCTTCTCCCACTCGCTGATAGTCTGCTGGCGCGTGCCCAGCTTTTCCGCCATCTCGCTCTGTGTCAAACCGAGATGGGAGCGGAGGGCATGAACATGACTGGCATCCCACTGGTTCCGATTCATTTTACGGCTGTTGCTCATCAAGTAAATCCTACACGAATTAGTGTAAGTCGTCAATGTACCGCCGTATCCAGAATTTGACACCATCCCTCATATGACTTACCATTAGCAAATGACGCTAATGAAACCAAATTTGAGACTATCTATAATTTGCCATGTCATCGTTGTGGCAGTCGTCCTGGGAGCAATGATGCCGGTTTTGCCGGTCCTTGCCGCACCGACAATAACTGCATCGCCATCTTCAGGCGCATGCGGGACAAAGGTTATGCTAACAGGCACGAGCTTCTATTCATACATCGGTGACGAGCTTTCGGTCTTTCTGAATGACATTGAGATTAGAAACAGCGGCATTACCGTGTCTGCCGCTGGAGCTTTACAGGCAACTTTTATAATCCCTGTTTATACCAGTCCGGGAGGTTACGTCATTAGCATCAGGCTCGGACAGAACACAATTGTCGCTCAGTGCCTGTTCACAGTATCCGCTCCGAAAATAGTGCTGGATAAATGGGAAGGAATCGTCGGTACGGAAATCAAAGTCTCCTGCAGGGGATTTACCGCCGAAAAAGAGGTAACTATTCAATACTACTCAGGAGATTCGGCAATAATTACCGATAAAAAAATAACCAACAACTCGGGAGAATGCACCGACGAATTTGAGATACCAGCAAGTCCGGCAGGAGCCAATAAAATCGTCGCCTATAATGCACGCAACGAACGGGCAGAAGTCGACTTCATAGTCATTCCTTCGGTCACCATCAATCCTGCTATCGGGGCCGTCGGCGACCTGGTAACTATCATCGGCACAGGATTCGCTCCGGTCGGTGAAGCGGGAGTATCCCTCTACGGCAGAAAAGTAGCCTATGCACAAATATACAAAATGGGTTCCTTCTGCGCGACTTTTTACGTACCGGCTATTAAAGCAGGCAATTACACCATCCAGATAGAAGACCCTCAAAAAAACATGAAATGGATAGACTTTACCGTCGATGCCCGGATAACCCTGGACAAAACTGCGGGTGAAGTCGACACGACACTGAAAGTCGAGGGCACGGGCTTCGAAGCTGACGACCTGGTAAGTATACAATACGACCTTCAGGAGATAGCACGGGTCGTAACCGATGATATCGGTGCTTTTTCTTATTCTTTCGATGTGCCGGTCAGTACAGCCGGATTACACATTATCATAGCGGATGACGGGTTCAACATACGGCAAGCTACTTTTACTATGGAATCCGAAGCACCGCTGACTCCAAAAACTTCCTTCCCCAAAAACAATGCAAAAGTAGAATCTATGGTATCGCTGGACTGGGAAAGCGTTTACGACCCGAGCCAGCCGTTGACTTACACTCTCCAGATTGCCAGAACGTCGGACTTCTCGCACCTTGTCCTTGAGAAAACAGGGCTGACCGAATCACGATATACCCTGAGTGAAGCAGAAGCTCTCATGCCCAACAGAAAGTTCACTAGCTATTACTGGAGGGTACGCGCTACCGATGGAGCATCGAATGTAGGTGACTGGTCCGAGGCAACCACTTTCCGCGTCAATCCGACAACCACGCTGCCAGTCTGGGCAAAGTATCTTATCGGTACAGTGGGAGTATTAATCATCATCCTGGCGATTTACCGGGTCAGGAAAGCCGCTTACGTCGTCAGCAAAGATAAGGCAAAATCGTAAGGTCAGGTATTGGCGCTCAATATACGAATCATCCTGGTTTCTGCCTTTACCACCGCCAGTTCATCCACCTTCTTCAATGCCGCGTGAATATCCTTTTCCTTAGCAAGATAAGTAGTCATCACCACCGGCACGAACTTCGTGGAAACGGGCTCTTTCTGAATCACGCCGGCAATGCTGATATTGTATTTCCAGAAGATATTACATATTTGCGCCAGAACACCCGCATGGTTCTGAACACTGAACCTCAGGTAATAGCGCCTCTGCGAATCTCCGGCAGAAGCGATAGTCAGCGGTACCGGTGAAGCCGGCATCGGCAGAGGCCTTCCCCCAACGATGTCCGACAAATCTTTGACCACGGCATCGGTAGTCGGATAAACCCCGGCTCCGGGTGCTACCAGACCGGAGATGACACCGTCTTCATCTTCGAGCTCCGTGCCATTATAAGCACCCTCGAGCGAACCCAATAAAGAAGATTCGGGCAATAACGCCGGATGCACACCGACGGCAAAAGACCCGTTGGACTGCTCGATAACGCCGACCAGTTTGATGGAATACCCCAATTCTGCGGCATACTGTATATCCTGGACGGCAACGTTTCTGATACCCTCGATGGTAAAAGGCGGTACGGTCTGGTACGAATTGGTAATCAGATTCAAAAGGATGCGGATTTTATTAGCGGTATCTATGCCATCGATATCATCGGAAGGGTCACGCTCCGCCAGCCCCTTACTCTGAGCTTCTCTCAATGCCTCTTTAAAAGTCTTATTGTCCTGCGACATCATCGATAAAATATAGTTGGATGTGCCGTTCAGAATGGCATAGACCCTCTTGAATCTTTTAGCGGCAGTGCCTGCCTGCTGAAATTCGTGAATCAGGGAATGGCAGCCGACAAAACTGGCTCTGAAACCGACCCGCCGTCCCAATTTCGCCGCCAGCGAAAAGATACTTTTCCCTTCGGCAGCAAGCAGTTTTTTATTGGCAGTCACCACGTCCTTGCCGTTTTTCATCGCCTGCATCAGGATGGTCTTTGCCGGCTCGATGCCGCCAACTAACTCCACGACAATATCGATTTTCGGGTCGTTGACAGCCGTGCGCCAGTCGGTAGAAAGGTATTCCTTCGGAATTTTCACCGGGCGCCTTTTCTTCAGGTCGATATCGACGACCCGCGTGAGTTCCAATCCGGGGACTCTGTTCTCATAAAGCGCCCTGACGACACCGACCCCGATATTCCCGAAACCGATGACCGCTACTTTCTTACTGGACGACATAGATAAACTCCTTGTGAATTCATCTTATGTAGCTAATAGTATCGCGGGCAATAGCGGAGTGTCAACTCCCGTATTGAAAACACTACTTCTGTCCTGCAGAGGTAGCGTATAGTCATGAAACATGGTAAGATTTACCGAAATAAGTGACCATGTGGAGAGAAAAAATGAATTGGGCATTATTTCTACCGTTACTAGCCCTTATAGTAATTGCTATCATCGGGATGGTATGGGCTCAGTTACAAACTAAAAAATCAATGAAGACCGCCGTTGAATCTCAAAACAAACTAGTCGAAGCTATAAATCATCTTGCCGATGTCATAGCAAAAAAACAGAGTTGATATTTATTTCCCTCTTGCTTCCCTCGGCTCGTAACTGTTCGCGGCTTTCAATACCAGCGCCAGGCTCATCAAAAAGTCGTCGTGTCCCTTTGACGGGTCGACGCAGAAATTCATCGTCCGGTTCGGACGGTACCGGCCCACGGCATTGTCTATTTCCGACCAGAACTCCTGAAATTCAGGAGAACCGTCGCCAGCATACATTTTGAATCTTCCCGAATTGATTGCCGCTATCAGTTCGAAACCCAGCTCCGACTTCGAAGCGGCGGTAAATACAAACGGCGATACTCTGGAACCGAGAGCCCCTCTTAAAAACGAGCAGACCGGCTGTCCCATACCGGTAGCGTCCACCGTAATTTCCTTACAGCCCCAGACATCTTTCAGAACATCGACCAGGCGGGAATAAAGCTCCGCATGTTTTACACCCGTCCAGCAGTAATGTTCCACAATCCTGACCGCGGGCTGTTTCCGAAGCGCATCTATAACGGAGTAATCCAGCTCTCCGATGGTAACGACGGTGGAATCCCGTCGCGATTTCAAAGCCTGCAATTGAAAAACATCATCTTCTTCACCTTCGCCCGCAATATCGATACCGGCGACATAGACCTTTCCTTTTTCCCCGGCGTGTTTCCTCGAGTGAGTGCCCTGCAGTTGCGCCTTTTGCTGTCCGGAAAGGAATCCTACACTGCCGTGAAGCGGCAAAAGACAGTATTGCGTCAAAAACAAGGGGTGGTTTTCGCCGAGCCTCTGCCTTTCCGATTCCACGTAAGCCCGATAATCGGGGCTGTATTTAGCGACTTCCTGCCAGTCGTAGCGGAAGTGTCGCCTGGCGCCGTCTTTTTTCTCCAGTTCCAGATTGTTCTGCTTCACTTCTTCCAGCAGGGTGCTTCCGTCCCAGGTAGTACCGTAGTGAACGGTGGTGACATTGGTGGTAGCGCCCATCGGCTTGAAATCCTTGGTGTATTTCTCTTTACCGACATCCTGTGATTCGTCGACTTCGAGAAGAATGTGGGCGGTATTTCCCACGACATTCGCCGATTCCTCCGCGGAAAGAAAAAACGCCCGCGCTTTACCCAGACGGACGATATAACCGAGCTCTCTTTTCCACATACCGGCAAAGCCGGCATCGTTGAGACGGTCCTCCAGACGCACCATCGAGACGACAGCCTGCGGCTTGAATGTGGGAGAGCATTTGACGAGATTCTGCGGCGCAGTCATGTGAAGGGTAAGCAGCAGGAGTTCGAGTTGAGCCGAGAGTTCGTTCTTGCCGCCCTGACGGGCAATCTCCACGGAAAAAGTCAGGCCTCTCCGGTGGAAAACACTATCCAGCACCGCCAGGGCGACTTCCCGCTGATACGGCCGCAAACGCCATAAGCCGAGGTGCCCGTCCGACTCACTTTTTGATGACCGAGCCGATGCCGATTCCGAGCGGGAGGGCAACATCTCTGAGCACATT
>JAFGHZ010000029.1 GCA_016929875.1 Dehalococcoidales bacterium | reverse complement strand
GGGGGCGTGGCAATCTCTGTTGACAATGGAATTTCATAGGAGAGAGATTGTTTCGGGTACTTCGTACCCTCACAATGGATATATGTTTTGCGGGGTGGGTTTAAGCCCCGTACTTGCTCAATTTCAAGGCATTTGCCATTGCCAGCGGCATAATACTTGTCGCCGGGAAAATGCCCAGTCCGCCCTGAAGACAGGCAGACTCCGAAAATTCGGTCGCTTTGTCGGGCCGGCAATATGACGAATAAAGGAGGGTCGGCACAGGATGCCAGCTGTGTGCTTTGAGCATTGCAGGACTGGAGTGGTCGCCGGTAACGACGATAACATCCGGTTTCAAATTAATAAGTTCCGGCAGGGCACTATCGACTTCTTCGATTGCCTTTACCTTGCGGTCGAAATCTCCGTCTTCGCCTGCCGCATCGGTCTTCTTGACATGGACGAAGAAGAAGTCGTAATCGTTGTAATGTTCTTTCAATGTCTTGAGTTCGTCGGCAAAGGTAGTGCCGGTCGATAGAATGTCCATACCGACGAGTCTTGCCAGCCCGCGGTACATCGGGTAGGTAGCAATTGCCGCCGGTTTCAGCTTGTAAATATCTCCCATTTTGGGCAGGTCGGGTTTTTTAGAGAAACCGCGCAGCAGGACCATATTCGCCGGGTGCTTGTCCGCCAGGACCTTTCCGGCGTGCTCGATGAAACGTTTGACGGTATTCGCTGTTTTTACCGCTCCGGCCGAAATGGCTTTTGCTTCAACAGGCAGTAAACCTTCTTGCCCCGGGTCGGTTTCGGCGACCTCAGGGCTGAGTCCTGGACCACGGAAAACGATGACAAAGCGGTGCTCTCTAACAGGCGCCGTCAATACCTGAATACCGTCGATTTTTGTTTCCAGAAGGGGACACAGAGCCGCACTTTTGTCGGTGCCAATCCGTCCCGCACGGCGGTCGGTGATGATGCCTTTATTATCGACCGTGCAGAAATTACCGCGTGCCAGGACGTCGTCGGGCTCGATAGGGAAATCGATGCCGACCGCTTCCAGAACGCCGCGCCCGATATTAACTGCAATCGGGTCGTAGCCGAAAAGAGCCGTATGTCCCGGAGCACTCCCCGGAGTGATACCCGGTCCCACCGGCTCGCTCAATCCGCAGATACCCTCGGCGGCAAGTTTATCTAAGTTCGGCGTATGTGCCGTTTCCAGCTCCGTTTTGCCGGTTTCCGGACGGGGCAGGCCGCCGAGCCCATCGATGACCAGCATCACGATTTTGCTGGGGGTCTGTCTGGCAAGCGATTTTATTATTTCCTGATTAATCATCGGCTTTACCTACTTTTTATCATTCAATGCTTCAACACCGGGCAGTTTCTCACCGCTGAGGAAGCTCATCGAAGCCCCTCCGCCGGTGGAGACGAAGGTCATTTTGTCCGCCAGCCCCATATCGTAAACCATGTCGGCGGTAGAGCCGCCACCGATGACGGTCGATGCCTGCAGAGTGATGAGTAACTGTGCCATCGCTACCGTGCCTTTAGCAAACTGCTTGATTTCATAAATGCCCATCGGGCCGTTCCAGAAGACGGTCTTACATTTTTTCAGTTCCCCGGTAAATATCTCCACGGTTTCGGGACCGATATCGACGATTTTCTTATCATTCGGAATGTCTTTCACGTTTACTACCTGATACGAACCTTTATCGCTTGCTTCGTCGGTGATGACGACGTCAACCGGCAGTATTAAGTTCACGTTGTTCTCTCTGGCTTTCCTGAGCAAATCGCCGGCGGTTTCTATCCTGTCGGCTTCAATCAGAGATTGTCCGACTTCATAACCTTCGGATTTGAGGAAGGTTGCCGCCATACC
Source organism: Dehalococcoidales bacterium (assembly GCA_016929875.1). Taxonomy (GTDB): domain Bacteria; phylum Chloroflexota; class Dehalococcoidia; order Dehalococcoidales; family Fen-1064; genus Fen-1064. Next base: position 2,926 of record JAFGHZ010000029.1, on the reverse strand, counting down.
GCCGCCGATGAACATATAGTCCACCTTGCCGATGACGTTTTCCATAAGGGCGACTTTATCGCTGACCTTAGCACCGCCGAGTAATGCGGCGAAGGGATGGACGGGATTCGTGAGGATACCGCCGAGGTTTACCAGTTCTTTTTCCAGAAGAAAACCTGCCACTGCCGGTAGATATTGTGCCACGCCGACAATCGAGGCGTGTGCCCGATGCGCTGTGCCGAAGGCATCGTCCACATAAATTTCCGCCAGATTTGCCAGCCCGCGGGCGAACTCGGGCCCGTTTTTCTCTTCCTCGACGTGGAAGCGCAGGTTTTCCAGCAGCAGGACATCGCCGCTTTTCAGCGACTTCGCTGCCTGTTCGGCTTCCGGTCCGACGCAGTCGCGGGTAGTTGCTACCGGCTTGTCCAGTAGCTCCGCTAATCTTTTAGCGACAGGAGCGAGGCGGTATTTGTCTTCCGGGGCGCCCTTGGGCCTGCCCATATGGGAGCACAGAATAACTTTAGCCTGATTTTTAATTAAATACTGAATCGTGGGCAAACTGGCGCGAATACGGCTGTCGTCGGTAATTTCACCGGTACCTTCATTCATCGGTACATTGAAGTCGACCCTTACCAGTACCCGTTTGTCCTTAACATCGATATCCCGGATTGTCAGTTTGTTCATCATTTCCCTCTGTTCCGGTCGGAGTCGTTTCTCCGTCCATTTTATCAGTACCAAATCGGTGATTCAATATAGAAGTTATATCGCGGCGGATTTGCGGGGAATAATCTCGAGTACCTGCTTTACGATTCCGCTGGCGTCCAGTCCGTACTTGGAGCGGAGGAACTTCTGTCCGCCGTGCTCGATGAATTTATCGGGTAAGCCGATGCTTCTGACTTGCACGTCATCGATGCCGGCTTTCTTAATGGTATCGATGACATAGCTGCCGAATCCGCCGGGCAAAGTGTTTTCCTCGACGGTAATGATGTGCTTGATGCGTTTTGCCAGGTCGATAACCAGCTCCGTGTCGATCGGCTTGGCAAAGCGGGCGTTCACTATCGTGGCTTCGATGCCTTTCGATGCCAGTTCCCGGGCGGCGTCCATTGCCGGCGCTACCATCGAGCCGATGGCTAAAATGGCAACGTCGTCGCCGTTCCTCAGGATTTCGCCTTTTCCGATGGGGATTTCCCTGAACTCCGTGTCCATTGTTACGCCTAATCCGGCGTTGCGAGGATAACGTACCGCCATTGCCTTGCCGGATGTAATTGCCGTGTGGAGCATATGTTGTAGCTCATTTTCGTCTTTGGGTGCGGCGACGATGATGTTCGGAATCAAGGTCAAATAAGAGAGGTCGAAAATACCCTGGTGTGTCTTGCCGTCCTCGCCGACAATCCCGCCCCGGTCGATGGCGAAAACTACCGGCAGTTCCTGAAGACAAACGTCGTGGATTATCTGGTCGAAAGACCGCTGCAGGAAGGTGGAATAAATCGCCACTACCGGCTTGTAGCCCTGAGTCGCCAGTCCGGCGGCGAAGGTAACGGCATGCTGTTCGCAGATGCCGACATCGAAGACACGCTTTGGGAATTCCTTTTGCACGATGTTGAGGCTGTTACCCTCCGGCATGGCGGGAGTAATCACAACCAGTTTGGGGTCCTCACGGGCAAGCTTGAGGATTGTCTGTGCGAAAACATCGCTGTAAGTGGGGATAGATTTTTTCTTCCCGGCCCCGTTTGTCCCCGATATGCCGTGGAAGTAAACTGCGTTCCCTTCGGCGGGAAGGTAGCCTTCCCCTTTATTGGTGACCACGTGGACGACGATGGGACCGGGTTTGTAATCCCGTGCTCGCTTTAAAGCGGTCTCAAGGTCGATGAGCTTGTGCCCGTCGACGGGGCCGATGTAGTTAAAGCCGAAGTCCTCCCAGAGCGTCGTTGTCCTGACCAGGTCTTTAATCCAGCCTTCGACAACCAGAGAGGCGCGCCACACTTTTTTGCCGAGGGGCAGGACATCGAAAACCCTTCTGCTTTTCTCCTTGCCGATGCGGTAGCGATGGTCGAACCTGATTCTGTCCAGCAGTCGGGCAATAGCACCGACGGTGGGTGAAATCGACATTCCGTTGTCGTTCAAGACGACAATCAAACGCGAGCCGAGGTGTCCTGCCTGGTTCAACCCTTCGAACGCGATACCGCCGGTAATGGCGCCGTCGCCGATGACGGCGATGACATTGTAATTGTCGCCTGCAAGGTCTCGGGCGACAGCAATACCCAGAGCTGCCGAGATGGATGTGCTGGCATGTCCGGCGCCGAACTGGTCGTATTCGCTTTCCTCGCGGGCGGTAAAGCCCGATATGCCGTCGTATTGCCGCAGGGAAGCGAATTCTTTGCGCCGCCCGGTAATCAGTTTGTGAGCGTAAGACTGGTGACCGACGTCCCAGATGATTTTGTCCCGCGGGCTATCGAAAACACGGTGTAATGCCAGGGTGAGTTCGACCACACCGAGGTTAGAGGCGAGATGTCCGCCGTTTGCCGAGACCACCGAGATGAGTTCTTTCCGTATTTCGGAGGCTAATTGCAGGAGCTCTTTCGGAGTCAAATTTTTGAGGTCGGCAGGCTTATCGATTCTATCCAGTATTCTATCCATTTGAGCCTGATTCAATACTAACAATGTGCACGAGTGATGTCAAGGAAAGCATCTCGCTTGAAGAAGTTTGCAGTCACCATTAGTTTATGCTTGACAACAGTCATACCTTGAGATAGGATAACTAACAAATATCCCGTGTATTGAAATAAAGGAGGGACAGGTAAAAGTGAAAAAAGTTAAGTTTATCATTGGTGCTCTATTACTATTTTTGGCGTTGTCAGTGTCTTTAATGGTGACGGGTTGCGGAATTCCGCAGAGTGAACTGGATGCTGTAAACGCGGCGAAGGATGCCTTACAGACTCAACTGAAT
>JAFGHZ010000028.1 GCA_016929875.1 Dehalococcoidales bacterium | reverse complement strand
GGAATGTTGTTATAAGGGTTCAGGGTTACCTGCCCGATGATAAGATGAGTCAACTCATGAGCAATGGCATCTTTACCCCATTCCAGATTCGATGACGAAATATTGATGGCAATACAATTATAACGTGAAAAAGCCACCCCGCCGGTCCACTCCTGCGGGAAAATCATCGAGCCCAGTAAATCAGTCTGTTCACCATAGAGATATAATCTGACAGGTTTTTCAACAGAGGCGCCGGTATTTTCTGAAAGACGAGTTAGAGAAGACTGAGTAGATTGCATTACTTCTTCGGCAAAAGACTGCGTACCATCATACCAGTAAACCGTAACTTTGCCTTCGGTCAGGGTCTTCCATGAGAAACGGTTATCTTCAAAAACAAACTCCGCAGGGGAAGTTTTAAGTCGGGTGCCATCGGCATCGATTATTATCCACTGATATTCTACTGTAGCGCCCGGCGGCAACCCGCCGATTTTTACGAGGTCCCAGTCCCACTGAGTATCGACACTTGTCGCCGGTGAAAATTGGAGGTAAGCCTCGTTGATGACATCCGCAAAACCGGTTTGCTCTACGGAATATTGCAGGCGAATTTCGGTAATCTCGACATCGCTCCGGGCAGATATTTGAAAGGTTATCGTATAAGGGAAATCCACCTCTGTCGAGGTAGCAAGTACTTCCAGCTCATTCTGAGCCTGTACGGGGACGACGCAGAGTAAACAACAACCTGCCAAACACGCTGATATCAAAATCCTCTTAAGCATCCTGTCTCCCTGCAATCGACCTCAAGTAAGCAGTAATAAAATCGTCTAATTCCCCATCCAAGACAGCATCAGGATTACCGGTCTCAAACTCCGTCCTGTGGTCCTTGACCATTTTATAGGGATGGAGTACATAGCTTCTGATCTGGTTGCCCCATCCGGCTTCGATACGTTTACCTTTAAGTTTAGCACGTTCCTCAGCCTGTTTCTCCAATTCCTTTTCCAGCAAACGCGAGTAAAGAATCTTCAAGGCAATGGCTTTATTTTGATGCTGGGAGCGCTCGGTCTGGCAGGTTACCACCAGCCCTGTCGGCAGATGGGTAATTCTGACGGCACTGTTGACCTTCTGGACGTTCTGTCCCCCGGCGCCGCTGCTACGGAAGGCTTCCACTTTCAAATCTTCGGAGTCAATCTTAACATCGACATTTTCCTCAGCTTCAGGCATAACCTCGACAAGGACAAATGACGTATGACGCGCATGGTCGGAATCGAAAGGAGAAAGCCTTACCAGGCGATGAACGCCGTGCTCCGATTTCAGATAACCGAAGGCATATTCGCCGCTTATACTAATCGTGACATTCTTGATACCGACTTCCTCACCACGCGATTCGTCGAGTACCTCCGCTTTATAACCACGCCGCTCCGCCCAACGTATATACATTCGCAGCAGCATCTCCGCCCAGTCCTGGGACTCTGTCCCACCGGCGCCGGCATGGATCGCTAGAATTGCATTACGGGCGTCATATTCCCCGCTGAAAGCCAGCTCCAGTTCCAGCTTATCGAGCAATCCAGCCAATTTCTCCGTCTCGGTATGAATTTCTTCGGTGAAAGAGGTATCGGCTTCCTCCGCCGCCAGATTTAACAAACCGGCAATCTCAGAGGACTTTTTCTCCATGCCACGCCATTGTTCTACGATTCGTTTCTGTTCCGCCAGACGTCGCATTACACCACGCGCGTGAGTTTGGTCCGACCAGAAATCCGGTGCTACGGACTGTTTCTCAAGCTCGACAACCTCTTTTTCGCGTCCGGCAATGTCAAAGACGCTCCATGAGAGCTGATATTCGCGAGCGTAATTCTTGCAATTTGTCTCTAAGTTCCTGCATTAAGATTTCCTCCTGCTACCTGATGAGCCAGCCTAGTCGGCTCAGGTAATCGATAGCCTCGACAGCACTTCATTACCCAGTAAATTGCCTCTTCAAGCCCTATCTTATGGCCGATAGAGACATAAACAGGCATGGTACCATGCCTGGTACGCAAAGCAACCCCGATGGTTTCGTTATCGTCGGTCAACTCTTCGAAACACCCCGCTTCGATTCCTAACTCCCGATGAGTGCCGCAAAGTCGCGATTTGGCACAACCGATGGTCGGAATATCGAGTAAAAGTCCCAGATGTGCGGCAATCCCGAATCGCCGCGGGTGTGCAATACCCTGTCCGTCGACAAAAACAAGGTCGGGAGTAACAGAAAGCCTTTCACATGCCTCGATGATGAGCGGCGACTCCCTGAAGGATAATAGCCCGGGGACATAAGGGAAATCGATACTGCCTTGAACCACTTCGACTCCAACCATCTCCAATCCTGGATACCCAAGAACAACTACGGCGGCAGTTCCCCATCCTCTATATCTATCGACGGAGACATCGATACCTGCAACAGAACACGGCTCGATGACATCACCGGTCCGGCACACTTCCGACGCCAGACGATTCTGCAGGTCTCTGGCTTCAGAAATAGCTATCCCCCAATCATGAAGATGCCGTAATCTCACACAACGATTATACCGACTGAGCGCTAGCTTGACAACTTCCCATCCGTTAGGAGATAATATGCTCACCATGGTAAAAATTAGATTAAGAAGAATTGGTGCCAACAAGCAACCCAGCTATCGGGTCGTCGTAACAGATAGCCGCACAGCACGCGATGGTGCTTTCATAAGTGTCATTGGACATTATGACCCCAAAACTGAGCCCGAAACAGTAGTTATCAAGGAAGAGGAAGCCTTAAAGTGGTTGAGACAAGGAGCTCAGCCGACAGCAACTGTTGCTCGACTGCTCTTTAAATTAGGTATCATAGAAAAGTCCAAGGCTGTCAAGGAGAAAACATGAAGGACCTAGTTGAGTACATTGCCAAATCAATCGTGAACTTACCGGACGACGTGCAAGTAACTGAAGAACAGGATGAACAAGGTGTCATCCTGAAGCTAAAAGTCGCCGATGAGGACAAGGGGAGAGTAATTGGCAAGCAAGGGCGAATTGCAGAAGCCATGCGGACTCTAATTAGAGTGAAAGCCGCTAAGAAAGGTACAAAAGCTACTCTGGAAATCGTCTAGAAACAACAAAAGCAACAGTTGGTCTTTTACAAATCTATAGATTACCCGTGTATATAAGACGGAGAGATTGTCTGCGGGACTTTTATCGGTTTTTATCCCTTGAGACATAAAAAATCCTTCTCTTTACCTTGTGAAAGAGAAGGATTTTTGTTTTTGAGGAATAATACCAAAAAACTAGAGTCTTCTTTGCCTTCTTTTCTGTGCCACTTTGAGACGGGCCAACGCCCGGTGGAGGGCAGCTTCAGCAGCGACATTATTGACTTCCGCGGCACGACCGGTCAATCTTTCTTCTGCCCGGCGTTTCGCCGCCTCGGCACGAGCAACATCGATTTCGTCGGCGCGCTCCGCAGCATCAGCCAGAATGGTAACACGTTGCGGTTTCACTTCTAGGAACCCGCCGGACACCGCCAGGTAATACTCTTCAGCACCCATTTTAATACGTACCTCGCCGGGTTGAAGCATCGTCATCAACGGCGCATGGTGCGGTAGAATTGCCATCTCACCTTCGACACCCGGTACTACAACCAGATCGGCATCTTCGGAGAAAACCAGCCGTTCGGCGGTAACGATATCAGTGCGAATACCCATTATGTTTGCGCTCCCATTCTCTCAGCTTCGGCCACGACATCGTCGATAGTACCCTGCATGAAGAATGCCTGCTCGGGTAGAGCATCATGTTTGCCTTCCAGGATTTCTTTGAAACCGCGAACGGTCTCTTCCCGAGAAACATATCTCCCGTTGCGGCCGGTGTAAGCTTCCGCGACAAACATAGGCTGCGAGAGGAACCTCTGTATCTTACGAGCACGCGCCACAATCAGCTTGTCGTCTTCCGATAACTCTTCGATACCGAGAATAGCAATGACATCCTGTAAATCCTTGTAGCGCTGGAGGACCCGTTGTACTTGCAGGGCCACATTATAATGGTCCTGCCCGACGATTGCCGGGTCGAGGACACGGGAAGTAGAAGTTAGCGGGTCGACAGCCGGATACAGACCTTGCTCGGCAATCGACCGCTCCAGGGCAATGACAGCATCAAGGTGACCGAAACTGGTGACCACGCCAGGGTCGGTATAGTCGTCCGCCGGTACGTAAATTGCCTGGAAGGAAGTAATTGACCCTTTCTT